>DAIRER010000347.1:0-2866 GCA_036795495.1 Pseudobdellovibrionaceae bacterium
ATGGCACCGTGGTCATTCATGAATTTGATCAACTTTCGCTTAAAATTCAAGAAAAACTCCTTCATTTTTTGCAAACACAAAAATTTACAAGAAGTGGCGGAGCGCAGTGGGTTGAAAGTGATGTGCGTCTCATTATCTCTACGGATTGTCTTCCAGAGGCAGCCATAGAGCAGGGAAAAATCCATAAGGACCTGTATTTTAGAATTAATACCAATTTATTAAAAGTACCAAATTTAAAAGATCGCATTGATGACTTACCCGCATTGATCAGTCATTTTTCGGATCAGATGGTTTTTCATAGCGGTTATTCTCCAAAAGTTTTTTCTGAGCAGGCCTTATTAGCAATGAAAAAATACAGTTGGCCTGGGAATGTGCGTGAGCTTAGAAATTTTGTGGAGCGCATTTATATTTTAACACCAACAGAGGATGTAGATGTGCAAGATTTATATTTTGCAGGTTTACAAGAACAAAATGGTTCGGTCTCTTCTGGAATGATGAATATGAATACATTTCGAGATGCTCGAGCTCAATTTGAACGAGAGTATTTATTAAAAAAGATTTTAGAAAATAATGGCAATATTACCAAAACAGCTGAAACAATTGGTTTGGAAAGAAGTTATTTACATCGAAAAATAAAACTCTATAATTTAGAGTCAGAAATTAAAGGTTAAAAGTATTTAAGTAAAATGAAATAAAGGAATTTATATGAAATGGTCAAAATCTTACCTCTATACATCTAAAGATGCTCCCAATGATGCCGAAATTCCAAGCCATAAATTACTTATTCGTGCTGGATTTATGAAAAAGTTAGCTCCTGGAATCTATACCTATGGGGCTTTGGGATTAAGAGCGATTCGTAAGTTTGAAAATATCATTCGAGAAGAACTTAACAAAATTAGTTGTGTTGAAATTTTAATGCCCATGGTTCAGCCTCGCGAGCTTTGGGAAGAAACTCATCGATGGAAAGAGATGGGAGCAGGTCTACTAAAATTTCAAAACAGAAATGAAAATTGGTTTTGTTTGGGTGCCACTCACGAAGAAGCGGTTACAGATTATGTTCGTAATGACCTAAAATCCTACAAGGATTTGCCACGCACTCTTTATCAAATCCAAACTAAATATCGTGATGAAATTCGACCTCGTTTTGGCCTTATGCGTGGGCGAGAATTTATTATGAAAGATGCCTATAGTTTTGATTTAGATCAAGCGGGGGCTTTGAAGTCCTATGATGAGCTTTATAATGCCTATAAATCTATTTTTGAAAGATTGAATTTAAATTATCGAATTGTGGTCGCTGATGCTGGAAATATTGGAGGCTCTCAGACTCATGAATTTCAATTGTTAGCTGACGCGGGTGAGGATGCTTTATTGGTAAGTGATACGACCTCCTTTGCTGCGAATGTAGAAGTTTGTCCTGCCATTGATGCTGAAGAGATAACGATAGATTCATCTGTCGTGCAGTTACCTATGGAAAAGTTTTCAACACCGGGACAAAAAACAATTGCCGATCTTTCTCGTTTTACGGGGATGGCTGAAAAAGAACTTGTTAAAACATTGTTTTTCTCAGCCAATGATGGTTCGAATGAAAAAGATAAAAATTTGAAACCAATTGCTGTCATCTTACGAGGCAGTGATGAACTGAATCCTATTAAGTTGAAAAATGTTCTTAAGTTAACGAATCCTCCACAGATGTTGACTGACGATGAGGTCAAGAACGTCACTGGAGCCTGGCCAGGGTCTTGTGGTCCTGTGGGTTTAAAGATTCCAGTTTATATGGATCAAGGAGTTCAGAATTTAAAAAACTATATCGTGGGTGCCAATGAAGATCAGTTTCATTTAAAAAATGTTAATACGGGACGTGATTTTAATCCGGTCGGAGCTTTTGATTTACGTATGGCTAAAGAGGGGGATCGTTGTCCCGAAAATCCTAAAGGCCGTTTGAAGTCCTATCGTGGAATCGAAGTGGGACATGTTTTTTATTTAGGAAAAAAATATTCTGAAAAAATGGGAGCAACATTTTTGGATGCTCAAGGTAAATCTCAGTTTTTTGAAATGGGTTGTTATGGAATTGGAGTGACTCGAACGGTTCAGGCCGCCATTGAACAAAGTCATGATGCCGATGGAATCATTTGGCCCGAGAGCATTGCTCCGTTTAAGTTTCATTTTTGTGTTTTAGATCCTAAGGACGAAAAACTAATGGGCTTTGCAGAAGATCTTTATAAGCAATTAAATGCTCGTCACTTAGATGTTTTTATGGATGATCGGGATGAGCGACCCGGCGTAAAATTTAAGGATGCTGATTTATTGGGTATGCCCTATCGACTTGTATTGGGAAAAAAAAGTTTTGATGCTGGAGAGCTGGAATTAGTGGACCGTAAAACAAAAAAACAAGTCAAAATTAAATTGACGGGGGCTTTTGAGTTGCTCGCTGGAGATTTGAAGGGACTTTTTAAAGATTAATTCGAGAGATGAATGATGATAAATAAAAAATTATTTCCATTTCAGAACCCTTTGATTGTGGCCTTAGATGTGGATACAGATCAAGAGGCTTTGGGGTTGGTTGAAGAGCTTTATGATCTTGTGGGTGGGTTTAAAGTGGGTCCACGTTTGAATTTACGTTATGGCAGTGAGTTGATTCAAAAAATTTCTAAGAGGGCTCCTGTATTTGTAGATAATAAACATTTTGATATTCCAACAACGATGGAAGCCGCGGTTCGTGCGAGCTTTGAATCCGGGGCCTCTTTGGTTACGATTCATGCATTGAGTGGTTTAGAGTCCTTAAAAAAAATGGCTGATTTGGAAATAGAACTTTCTCAAATACGTCCTTTTCGAATATTAGGTGTTACAACCCTACCTCTTGGTCTTT
>DAIRER010000348.1:0-2862 GCA_036795495.1 Pseudobdellovibrionaceae bacterium
ATCATACTTTAGAAGATCATACTTTAGAAGATCGTTCTTTAATTGAAGATCTTTTAAAAATTTTTTCTGAAAAAAAGTATGATTACACCTCTACATTTTATAATTTAAGAAAGTGTTTATTAGGCTCATATTCATTTAACGAAATCAGCTTAGACGGATGGGTGATCCGTTGGCGAGAGTATCTGGAACAAGAAGGGCAAACTTTTGAAAGCGCGGCTCACCTTATGAGTCAGGTGAACCCCGTGATAATACCTAGAAATCATTGGGTTGAAGCGGCCTTAAATCAAGCGGTTTTCCAAAATGACCTTTCCTTATTTAATGAGTTGCTCGAAGCGCTCAAAACTCCTTTTGAAGAAAATCTATCCAGCATGAAATTTCAAGATCCCCCGAAGGGCGATCTCAAGCGCTACAAAACTTTTTGTGGAACTTGAGAAGTTATATAATATTATCTGAGTGGTTTTTATCTTCGGCCCTTATAACACAAAATGGTGAATGTATGGCTCATTTGGTCTTGACTGTTTGTTCTCTCGACGATCTGCTCGTTGAATGACTTAGGTTAGTTCGCATTTTAAGTGAGGCATATGTCAAATATAGAAGTACGCAGCTTATCTTTCAGAAAGGAGGAGGTCTCTGAGCTCCTTCTACCGAAACTGCTTGGACGGGTATTTCATTTTACGACCTCGAGCGGCTGGGCGCAGATCCAGTCTTGTGGATATATCGAAACAAACGAAACCGGAAAGTACAGAGGCACTTCGATTCACTCACATGAAAGCATGGGGCGCCACCTCGGCGCTGTATGTTTGTTCGATCTAAGTAAGTGCTCCCAGGAGGATCTCCTAAGAAAGGACTGGATACTCTATGACTACTTTGAACGAAGATGGAAACGGGAACCCTCATTTTTTTTGTTTCTTGGCGAAAACCATTTCCCGGCACTTACAACCCTCGATCAAATCGAGTTGTGTTTGAAAAAAGAAAAGATGTACATACCTAAGATTGAAAGCTGGCATATTGGCAATCTGCCATTAAGTCACCTCGAAATGATTTACCAGGTTCAGATTAATTAAACAAAAAAGAATTGAACCACTTCCACCAGAGTATTATGAACAGTTTTACTTAACTCCTAAAAAAATTAGAGAGAAGAATTTAAGACGGAGAAATGTCGCACTGACCGGTTGAATCCGATCTGGTCATCCCCGATCTGGTCATCCGAAGTGTCTTATTATTCATCGATTATGTCTCTATTTAATTAATCAGCGATTATGTCCCGTTACGAATTACATTTAAGATATAACCATAAAACAACTTCATGGAGGAAGATTTTATGGAAGAGAGTAAGAGAACAATTTTGAGCAATAGAGAAAAGAATAAAATTAGAATTATAACTAACTACTTGGCTAAAAAACTACCAAGAAAAAGAGCTGCAGAACAGCTGGAGATGTCGGAAAGATCAATTTCCAGATTAGCAGCCAGAGTTGAACTCTTGGGTATTGAGGGTGTTTTTCATCGAAATAAAAGTAAAATCCCGATAAATCGCTATCCTGATGAGATTCGAATGTCAGTTCTCAAGATCTATAAAGAAAAGTTTTATGATATGAACATGACTCAAGCCTTTGAGGTTCTCATAGAGGATTATCAATTTTATATGAGCTATCCGACTTTTAGAAGATGGTGTCATCAGATCAATCAAGTGAAGCGAAAACACAAGAGACGACGTATGCCTCAGCGAGATCTAAGGACACGAATGTCAGAAGAAGGAATGCTTTTGCAAATGGATGGAAGCCATCACTGGTTTGTTCCAAATGAGGAGTGGTGTTTAATTACTGCGATTGATGATGCGACAAGTGAGATTATACATGGTGAGTTTTTTGAAGAAGAGACCACTGAGGGTTGCATGAAAATTATGCGAAAGATTATCGAAGAGAAAGGGGTACCCAGGGCATTATATGTTGATAAAGCAGGTTGGAGCGGGGGCGGTAAAAGGAATTATTTTAGTCAATTCCAGAGGGCTTGTGAAGAGGTCGATATTGAGGTTATTTATGCAAATTCTCCGCAGGCCAAGGGGCGTATTGAGAGGGCATTTGGAACGATACAAGACCGTTTAGTACCTCTTTTTCGAATACACAAAATTAAAAATAAGACAGCAGCGACGGATTTTTTTAATAATGTGTTTTTGCCTATATGGAAACAAAAATTTACAGTGCCAGCAAGGAGAACAAACTCACAGTATCGACTTTTGCCATCGAGAGTTGATATAACTGAAATTTTTTGTGTTAAACATAAGAGAAAGCTAGGTCTAGATCGAACCTTTTCATTTAAAGGTTGTCGATATTATGTAGATACGAAGTCATTGTTTGAGAATATTCACATCAAGGAAGTTGAAATACAATTGTACGAGGAAGATGATTGGGCTGTTTTTTATAATGGTATTGTATTGCCTGTATATATTGCAGAGGTTGGTCTAGATGGAAGTTATTCAAAGTTAAAGCATATCTTATCGAAAAAACAGGAGAAAAGTTATGAAATCTTTTTTTAAAAAAATAGACGGGACATAATCGCTGACCAGAAAACGGGACATAATCGCTGAAAATTGACACTGGTCATCCGAAGTGCGACATTTATAGGTAGCGGTATGTAATACCATAGAAAAAAGAAATAATTACAATTTCTCAAATTTAATTTGAATTACAAAAACCTATAAAGTAAAAAAGTATAATCTTAATTAGATAAGTAACGTTATTGAGAGCTTAAAGGATACGTCGAATGAAGCAACTTTCATTTATAAAAGACCCTCGAAATGACACAAAACTTTGGTGGATTCAAAAACAAAAAAATTACGGTGGCAGTTTAAATTACCGAAAGGTG
>DAIRER010000349.1:0-2860 GCA_036795495.1 Pseudobdellovibrionaceae bacterium
TGCTAAAACCTTTTCAAATTCTTATATCTCTTTTGAGCTCCCTCCCTCTTGGAATTGTATCCTTGAACAAACAGAGTGGGTCTGCCGAAGCACTCAAACGAACGAATCTAAAGAAGCCATCATCATCCTTACGGCCAAGGAGGTTGGACCCCTTGATAAATTTGAACTTTATCTGCAACATCTATCAAGCCCGATCAAAGCAACCTCCAAGACCGGTGAACTTTTTCAATCTCAAGTTAAAATTAAACCGGATAAAACTCAAATCCAAGGTCATATCTGGTTAGATAGCTTACATATGAACAGTGAAGTGCAAGATTATTTCACTCGCTATATCGTGACCACGAAAGAAAAAATTGCTGTCCTCGTTACTTTTAGTTCTCATAAAAATTTTTATGCCAAATACTCTCAAGAATTCAATCGTATCATTCAAAGTATTAATATTAAATCCACTAAAAATATCATGAAAGACATTGCCGCATCTAGTGGCTTTAGTGGCTCTCTAGGATCAGGAAAGGATTCTGGAATCCTGATGTCAGGATTAGGTACTGATATTCCTCCACCCAAAAGAAAAACATCACCTCTATTCATATTTTTGGGTGGTTTATTGGTTCTATTTATTATTTATTTTTTCATAAAGAAAAAACCAAAAAAAAGAAGGAAGTAACTACGTGAAGATTTCCCCTTTTATTAAAACTATTTTAGTTTATTTTATATTTATTTTTCTTCATTTTAATTTAGCTTTTGCACAGACCTTTTCAAATTCATTTATTTCTTTACTGCCGCCACCAGGGTGGCAATGTCAATTTGAAAGTCCGGTCACTGTATGTCGAAATACAAATCAAGCAAAAGCCAAAGAGGCGATTCTTGTAATCGCTGCAAAAAAATCGTCTCCAGAAGATTCTCTGGCTATATACAAGGACTATCTATCTAGACCCATTGACAATATTTCCACACGGACTCCAAAAAGATTTCAATCCGTCGTCAAAAGTCCTCCCTCTATTATTCAAATCAATGGTCATCAATGGGTTGATAGTTTGCATTACAACAGTGAGGTTGAAAATTACTTAACACGATATATTGCCACTGTTAAAAATGACATCGCCATTCTTGTCACATTTAGTGCTCATAAAAATGCCTATGCCAATTACTCAACGCATTTTAATAAAGTCATACAAAGTGTGCTTGCCAAGTCACAAACGATTTCAAATAGCGATAAGTTAAATTCAAAAAAATTTCATTCTGGAATTCTAGATTCAAGGCCATCAACACTAAAAGAAAATCCCATTAAAGCAGCTCCACTTCCTATAGAATTGCCACGCCCTCCGGCTCAAAAGAAAAAAACAAATCCAATGCTCTTTTTAATAGCCCTAGCTTTAGGAATATTAGGTTTTTTTCTGTTAAAAAAGAAGAAATAGATCTATTTCAGAATTGGCACCTACTGAACAATAAACTCACTAAAGTAGACTTCTTTAACATAATTTCGACTTAAAATGTGATTCATTTCGCTTGCAATAAGATCTTTTAAAAAAAGTTTTCCTTGTAAGGTTTCTAAATCTGAAAATGACTTTTCATGAAGTATTCCTATAATTCTATCACGAGCTCGAACTCGATTGTCTGAATTCATAATCTCTTCGATTCCCTCGACTTGAGCCATCTCTAAGTTCACTTCCATTCGTATCGTTCTTTTGGGTTCACCATCTAAATTGACTGTAAATTTATCTAACGTATAAAGCAGTGGCTCCTTAGCAACTTCCTCTAGAACCTGAACTCGCTCTTTTTCTAACATGGCATCTGTCAGTACAGGTCGCGTCCAACCAATAGTCCCTTTATACACTAAAAAGGCACCGGCCCCAGTCACGGATAAATTAATAACTCCAAATAGAATTGGAAAAATCTTTGAAAGCCCCGAACCCGATGATTTTTTTTCTTCTTTATCATTTGCCATATTTACCTCTTTAAAGGCTTATCGGCTGCTATCCAAAAGTCTTAAGACCTTTGTTTAGTTTTTTGAATTATTTTTTATTCGAGAGAAATAATAGAACTAAAATCTATTTATATTCGATTTGAGACACAAAATCTTATTTTGATACAATTGAATGTAGATTTAATCTACATTCACACCAACGGTAATAGTCTCTTGAGAGTAAATATTGACAGGAGCTTCATCAGAATTCTTCTTTTGAACGGTAAATCTCACTTTAAATACACCCATCACAGTAAAGTCCGTTTGTTTTAAATCTTCGGGAACGGAAAAGGGCTGAGTACAAAATATTTTACAACTGGGAGTACTTTGATAGATGCCATTGACTCCATTGATGGCTTCAAAACCAGTCGCCTTAAAAATAGATGAATCAAAAGAAGACTCAACTTCTTGAGTTATATCACATCGTACCGCGCCACCTATACGAGAATCATTAAAATCAATAATATGCTTTTGAAAGCACATCGAACTTAGAAAAGGCAGAATAGGATAATTTTAAACTTGTAAACCAAAAAACATTTCCACTGACAGAACTCGCCAGAGTTATGTCACTCGACCCATTCGACAGTTGAAATTTATAATCCCTTAAATCCTGACAGGATGGGGTTGGAGGTACTTTAACAACAGCAGACGCTGTCGGTTTAAGTGTTATTGTGACTTCACCCTCTTCTGAATCTTTATTACAAGAGGTAAGGGATAAAATAAAATAAATATAAAATAAATATTTTTTAAAGTTAATTAATTTCATATATAAACCCTATCTGCTTCCCTAATAGGAAGCACTGGAAGAATCACCATCTTTTTTACTTAAAGCTTGTCCAACAATACGAGGGGTTAGAAAGATAATCAATTCTGATTTATCATTGGATTCAACTTCAC
>DAIRER010000350.1:0-2853 GCA_036795495.1 Pseudobdellovibrionaceae bacterium
TATCGATGGAGCTGATTCCGATCAAGTGGCTATATTTGACGAAGTCACTCGAAAGGTGCATCTATTTCAGCTCTCTGATATGAAATACATAAGCTCTCTTGTGGTTCGAGATTCCACAAAAAAGCACTCCGTTGTGGCACCTGAAAGTGGAAATTACATTATCGATCTTTATGAAAAACATATTTCTATTTATAAAAAAAACGGTGAAGCCATTCACGACCCTGTTTCTTTTGCAGGTAATCCCCTGTCTGTTGCCTATCGTTCTGACTTAAATCTGTTTGTACTTTACGATAGTTTAAATAGCGTCGTCATAATGCAATTGGATGCTTCTGGAAACTTAATTCAATCTTGGACCGGAGGCTCACTTCTCTCCACCTGGTCAATTCTCACCTCCGGTGTCGACAAAGGTTCTGTTAAATCTAACGATTCTGCTCGCGCCAAGGAGGCTGAACTCCAAGAAGGGAGCATCATATCCGGAGAATTATTATCTTCAGGAACATTGGTGCTCGCTTTAAAAAAGGATTTTTCTTCAAGTACAACACTGGCTCTTGTTAATGTTGCAGAAACACTTAAAGAAAAAAAATGGATTTATACCTCTTTTGTCGTAGAAGTCGGCAACATTTCATGGATCGCGGGAGTTCGTGCACAGCCTGATCAGATTTTTGTTAAAGCCGAAAACACATTAGTTCTTATAGATTTAAACACTCAAACTCAAGTAGCATCACAAAGCTTAGACGGATTCTCTCTTGAAAAATTATCAAAAAATTTTGATCCCCATGTGGTTGCGCGTTTACACAATTCTTCAAAAGAAATTGTTTTCATTTACCCACAAAACGGTGTTCTTAAAACTCGATCTCTACAAAAACAAGAGTATGTGATTGTTGGATCTATGTTAAATTTAGACAAAGACATTTGGGGATATCTTGAATCCACCTCCGCCTATACATATAATGTGTTTAATAACTCCATAGATCAGATCAAGACAAATCGAGTATTAAAAACAATTCGTCCCAGTGATATGCTTCCGTTAAGAAGCTTAAAAGTGGCTGACAAATCGCAAGGCTATTTGAACAGCACTTCTATTTTAGAGTTGTACCCCTCGGATTTAGGATACGCATCACGAACTGATCTTTTAACTGAATCCAAAAAAGAGGCAAAATACTTTAATCTAGGCCACCACTAGAAATAGTGGGGCTCTTCATCAATTTATTTATTGTTTTCATTCTCAACCATCATCTCTCGCACTATGCGGCTCATATCATCTTTTCGATCCTTAAGACCATCAATAATACCTTGCTTGTCTTCATCTGAACGATTCTGAGAGAGTTTAAACTTTGCTTCTATTTTTTCAATGTGGAACTTAAAAGATATGATTGCAGAAGTAAGGGATGATTCATCTAACAAATCCTCAGGCAATTCAAACACCCACGGATTTTGGCTTGGACTTTCAAAAAAATGTGAAAGCTGTTTTAAGACTTTAACTTGTTCACTAAAAGACTCTACCAGTTCAATTTTCCCATGCAGATGGGCCACTGCATAATTCCATGTTGGAACATCTCTGCCTGATTTATACCATTTGGGAGTTATGTAAGTGTGTTCTCCATTAATTATAATGGTACATTCAGGATTTTGCTTAAAGTGTTGCCACTGCTGATTTCTTTTTGCCATGTGTCCGATAAGAATTCTTTCTTCGTTCGGTAAGCTACTAAAAATGACGGGTAGATGGTTTATGAATGGCTTTTCATTTTTTGGATAAGATAAAATAGTGGCAAACCCATTTCTTTTTATGAGTTCAAATACTTTTTTTTCTTCGTTTTCTGAAAAATGCTTTGGTAAATACATTATTTGTTAAGCTTCTTTTTGTAAGCCACGGATCGAAGATTCCATCCGTTTCTGTCGTAAAATTTTTTACCTTGTTCATTTTCAATACCCGTGCAGAGTCTCATTCCTTTGCAAGAGTGTTTAATTGCCAATTCTTCAGCATAGTTTAAAAGTTTAGCTCCAAGGCCTTTAGACCTTTGGCTTTCCGTAGAAACTAAATCATCTATGTAGAGATGTTTACCATGAACAAAGTCATATAGAATCCTATAGCCCATTACCGCAATAATTTTTCCTTGATCTTCAAGGCCTACAACTTCGTAGCTGTCCGCTTCATGAGCTTTCTCATAGAGACTTAAAAAATCTTGATAAGACAAATCCTTTCGAAGTTCTTTCATCACTGGATAAAATCTTTCTAAATCATTTTGTCCGTTAGCTCTTACTAACGATAGTTCGTTCATAAAACTACTCCGATTTTAGTTTTGGAATTGGAGCTAAATCACGATGCTTAAAATTGATGATGTGTGTTTTATTCTCAATGCTTGCATCATATTCAAGATGAACTCGGAAACCATTAACTGACTGAATCTCCTGCAAGCCATCAACATGCATTCTTTTATCCTGGAACTCTGGTATCAGCTTTGCTTTTACTCTTGCCTCTTCAAACGACTCTGCAGAAACAAAAAAGTTCACATGGCTTTCATAAAGTCCATCGCAAATTTCAGAATCATAAAAACCACAATGCACCAGGTATAATTTCATAAAATCCCCCGATCAAACCTCCCACATTGATTCAATTTTGTCCATTATTTATGGCAAATTTCCTATTGATTAAGTTTGTAAATAGCATTATTCTTCAAATATCAGTGGCGCTAATGCCATTCATAGCAAGGGAGGTCCTTATGATTTTTCAATCCGTAATCAAGGGCCTTCTTTCGCAATAAAATAAGACAAATTTTAATTCCGATTGAGGCTCTTAAGTAATTTTTTAATTAATTATTAACCTTATTAGTTTTTTGATATTTTTTTAAACTC
>DAIRER010000351.1:0-2849 GCA_036795495.1 Pseudobdellovibrionaceae bacterium
CGATAAGGTTTTCAGGAATTGCCCCACAATTAATAGCAACAAAATTTCCTGATTTACGAGGAGAATTGTAATGTATGGCTCTGGTGACAAGTTCTTTTCCTGTTCCGTTTTCTCCACGGATAAGTACAGTGGTATCTACTTTGCAAAGCTTGTGAATCAGTGAAAAAACCTCTTTCATTTTTTGCGAACTTCCAACAAACTCACTTTCAATGTCATCATCAAATATAGGATTTGAAAGTGCTAGATCCGAAACCATGTCCCTGGCTTCAAGTGTTTTTTTCACCACTTGTATCAGTGTTTCTGGTTGAATGGGCTTTTCAAAATAATCGTAAGCTCCTTCTTTGATTGCCGCAATAGCATCTTGTAAATTGGAATGAGCTGTAATCAAAACTACAAAGGTTCTAGGGTCATGCTCTTTGATTTTAGCTAAAGCTTCAAAGCCATTCATTTCGGGCATACGGACGTCCATTAAGACCAGATCCCAGTTTTTTTTATAGATTTTTTCTAGGGCTTCTTTTCCGTTTGAAGCCTCTTCAATATAAAATTCTATTTCAGGAATATGCGACTGTATAATACTTAGAATGGATTTTCTTAACTCGGGTTCATCATCGACGATCAATGTATTCAACTTCTGTCCGTTCATAGATCTCCTTCTATGGGTAAGCTAAAATGTAAGGTTGTTCCTAGATTGACTTGACTCTCTAGGGTTACGGTCCCCCCATGAAGTTCAATGAAATATTTCACGAGATAGAGTCCAAGTCCAGTACCTTTTGTTTTTAGATCCTGATCTTTTCCTCGAGTGAATTTTTGCCACAATATATTTAATTCTTCAGCTGGGATACCTGGTCCATTATCTTTGACTTTAACATGAACTTCATTATTGTTTTCGTAGGATTCAATCCATATGAGGCCCCCTACAGGAGTGTATTTTATTGCGTTTTCAATCACATTAATAATAACTTCTTTAATGAGTGTTGGATCGGCCTCTATAGTAAAAAGGGGTTCTTTTTTAGTTAGCAGAGATTGGCTTTTATTGTTAGCCAGGGGTTTTAATGTTTCAATGGCCTCGTCTATTAATTCATTGATATCGCAGATTTCTTTATTAAGATGAAAGTTTTTAGACTCAACTCGTAAAAGACTTAAAATGGACTGGATATAACGATTCAGTTCGTCACTATAACTTCGCAGTCGAATCAGATCTGTGAGTAGGGGATCCTCTGTTTTATTTTTTTGAGATAAAAGACGATCGACAACAGCCTGAATTTTTGCAATAGGTGTTTTTAAATCATGGCTAATCAAACTGACAAAATTATTTTTTAGCTGCTCAAGTTCTTGAAAATACTTTTGTTCTTGACGAAGTTTCCAGTTCAGTTTTTCGGACTGATCGGCTTGATAACCTATAAATACGACCCAACTGACAACGAGCGAAACAAGAGGTGAAAAAATAGGGATCCAAATATAGTAAGTATCAAAAATCCAGGCAGAAAGAGATGCAATCAGAACAGCAACCCAGAGTAGTATAAAAAGGGCAACAGTTTGTGGATAGGTGTAGATCACATAGACTGCAATCAATAAAATTATAAATATAAATATATAATACAAAATATCTGAAAGTCTTAAAACCCATTGATTTTCAATTAAATTATTAGCAATTTGTGCAAGAATTTCAGCTCGATGATGAGGTCCAGTGGGGGTCAGAAATCTAAGACTGCTTTCCGTTCCAACGATGACAATTTTATTTTTTAAAAAATCATTTGAAATTTTAGAATTTTCTAAATCACTTAAGCGTAAATGAGTAAAAACTTGTGGAGATCCTCTAAAGTTAATTCGAGGGGGCGTTTCAAAATGGGGAGATTTCACTCCGACCACTTGTTCTAACATTTTGAGTAGAGACTCATAACTTTTATGTGTCAATCTCCGTAAGGATCCATCTTCATCCGTTAGACTGTCATAAAAATTTGAATCAGACCAAACGATTCTAGAATCTTCAAATAGAATTTTTTCTTGTTTTGAAAGATTTTTTGAGCGTAGAGAATCCTCAAAGTATAAGGATATGGCTACGGATTTTGGATTTTGTTCTAATACTTTAGATAAAAGTTGATACCAGTTTTCTTTGCTCCAATAAATACTATCAGACAAATCCGCGAGGTCTTCAAATTGCGCTCTTGTACGTAGAGTTCTAAAGTCATAGCTTGAAAAGTCCTGTGGGCTAATCGTTAATACGACAATCTGAGGATTTGCAGACTGTTCGCCACGAATTTGAAACCGTCGGTCATAGGAAAATGACTCATCCCTTTGGAGTGTTAACGCGCCAATAATAAAACATAGCAAAAAACGGATGAGGGGTTCTCGATTCAAATAGAGAACTCTCCAAGCTCGCAGAAAGTAATATGAAGTTGTTTTGGCTAATTTTGTCGTCACGCGATGCAAAAATAACAAATATTTTAGATATTTCAATAAGGATGTTTTACAAATTGAAGGTTTAATGCAGATATGACTTAAAAAAGGAGAGTGTGTGCAGTTGATTCAGGGGTTAGAGGCTATTGAATATCCACAGAAGGGTTCTGTGGTGACCATCGGAAATTTTGATGGATTTCATTTAGGTCATCGGCAATTAGTCCAAAAGACCGTTCAAGAGGGACGTATTTTGGGACTAAAAAGTATTGTTTTGACCTTTTTCCCACACCCTATGCAAGTTCTTAAGTCTCAAGAAACGTTTTTTCGACTTTTTGATGAAGAGGATCAGGTTCATGTTTTGACAGACTTAGGCATCGAGGCCCTGGTGATTCAACCTTTCACAATTGATTTTTCAAAGCTTTCACCTCAGGTGTTCATAAGGGATTATTTAA
>DAIRER010000352.1:0-2844 GCA_036795495.1 Pseudobdellovibrionaceae bacterium
GAGCATCAAATGGTGAGAGAGACTTTTTTAAAGTGGTGAAAAATGGCAAAAATAGAGTCCTTATTGTCGGTGCATTCAATAGAAACTTAATGTTGGCTCAAGATATATTAAGTTTAGATTATGAGGTTGATTATTTAGATTTATCAAATGCCTTAGGGCGTTGGCCTGCTGAGGATATTGAAGGTCCTTTTGGTTTTTTTCGTTCTGAAGAGTTAAGCTCATCAGATTATGATTTAATACTTTCTGGGGATTCATTTTATGAAGCCATGAATGGGTTTACGTTTTATTTAAAAACAGGTCCTCTTGAAATGAAAGGGCCCCTATCGAGTTATCTTTTAAATAAAAAACCATGGATCAAAGAAATTGAAACGGACTGGATAAAGTGTTTTTCAAACCTTTATGGCTCCTGCCTTTATGATGAAAATCAATGTTCTATTGAGTATAAAAAAAATAGAATTCCTTTAGATGGAACATTTAACTATAAACTACCTTCTCGAGTGGGATTTCAAAAACAAATTGAATATTTAAAATCAAAGGGTGTTCGAGTATGGCAAGATACAAAAATTTTAGATATTTCTATATCTGCATCACCCCTTGTTTCCGTTGAAATGCAGGGCGAACGGCAGGGATTGCAAAACTATGATCAACTGATTTGGTGTCTCACCAGCGAAGAGACGTCACATTATTCTGAAAAATTATTCCAAACGCTGTTTGCTTCAAAACGTGTTGAACCGGCCTTGTGTTGGTTGAGGTACCGAGTGCGAATTGACGTCACCCCTGAGTTTAGGGAAATTCCACAGCATATGGTCATCATAAATGATCTTTTAGCTCCGTGGACGCATGAAAATCAAATCGTATGTATTAAAACAGCTTCAGCTGAACTTATTGATTTATGGGTATTGCAATCCAGCGTGCAAAGATTTAATAAGGATTATATTCAATTTCAATCACAGAAAATTTTAGAAGTTTTTAGAAAAAAGTTTCCAAATTCAGAACCAAAAATTTCAGATTTTCCACAGGAGTATCTGTATTCTTTCAAGGAGTTGGGGGCACCTCGTCTTCCTGTGTTTTTTGATTCAATAAAAAGTTCAAAACTTCACATAAAATCAAATAAAGTTTTTTTTAATAGTCCTGAGCAGTGGACTCATTATTTTAATACAGAAGTGAAACAAAGTTATCAAAATATTTTAAAAGAACTCAAAAACTTACAAATAAAAAGTCAGAAAAAGGAAAAAGCTTTATGATCTCTCGTTACACCACTGAAAATATGGGACAAATTTGGAAAACGGAATCTCGATTTCAGAAAATGATGGAAGTGGAAATTGCTGTTGCTGAGGTTCAATCTGAGATGGGCATTATTCCTAAAAAAGCAGCAAAAAATATTCGTCAAAAGGCAAAATTTAATGTGGAAGAAATTCAAATTTTAGAAAAAGAAGTTAAACATGATGTAATTGCTTTTGTTTCTAATATGGCAAAATATGTGGGTGAGGATGGAAAATTCATTCACTTTGGTTTAACTTCTTCAGATGTATTAGATACGGCTTTTAGTTTGCAAGTGGTTGAGGCCTGTGATTGTTTATTAGAATCCATAGCCATGTTAAAAAAAGTATTTATTCAGAAAATTAAATCTCACAAAAAGACTCTCTGTGCCGGACGAACTCATGGCATGCATGCAGAGCCAACAACTTTTGGTTATAAATTGGTCGGATATCTTCGAGAGTTAGAGCGCAATGAAGTGCGTATTTTGAAGGCAAAAGAAAATATGCGTATTTGTAAACTCAGTGGCGCCGTGGGGACTTATTCAAGTCAGCCGGAACAGGTTGAAAATAAATTAGCAAAGAAGCTCCACTTGAAAGCAGAAAGTGTGGCAACCCAAGTGATCCCAAGGGATCGTCATGCTGAAATGATAAGTTCTTTAGCATTACTGGGGGGTGGTTTAGAGCGTTTGGCCACAGAGTTAAGACATCTACAACGGACTGAAGTTTCTGAAGTCATCGAAGGTTTTACTCCCGGACAAAAGGGTTCATCAGCGATGCCTCATAAAAAAAATCCGATCAGCGGTGAAAACATTACGGGATTATCTCGGCTGTTACGATCTTATTCCCTAGCCGCACTTGAAAATATTGCCTTATGGCACGAGCGGGACATTAGCCATTCTTCTGTAGAAAGAGTGATGTTTCCGGATGCTTTTATTTTAGCCGATTATATGGTTCAAAGAATGAAAGAGCTAATTTCTAATTTATATGTTGATTCAGCAAAAATGTTGAAGAATATGGAAAACTCACAGGGGCAACTTTATAGCTCTCATGTTTTGCTCTATCTTGTTAAAAAAGGGTTACGTCGAGAAGAAGCCTATAAAATTGTACAAAGATTGTCTCATTCATTAAAGCCCGATCAAAATTTATTTGATCAGATTCTAATGGATCCCGAGTTAAGTAATAGAAAACTCATTGATGAAAAAGCTCTGAAAATGATTTTTTCTGGAAAATCACATATCATTGAAATTGAAAAGGCCCTTCGAAGACAAGGTTTTTAAAAACGGACTGCGTAAAATTTTGTAATCCTTGAGCGGTTTTTGTTGCTCTCAATAGACCTTTCAAGGTCTTCACTGGCTAGCACAAGATTTGATACTGTATTTGGATCTATGGCTTTTTGTGGCACGATCTGAAACAGCGGTGCAATCAAAAATAAGTAATTCAAATTTTAATCCAAAAATATTTGGCAAGAAGAGGCATTCAGTATTTTTTCACGGAATACAAATTGAGTCAGCTTGACAGTATATTCGAAAATTATGGTATCGTTCGGAAAGGTTAGCCTGCCCTCAAAATGCTTGCCATCTTTATC
>DAIRER010000353.1:0-2840 GCA_036795495.1 Pseudobdellovibrionaceae bacterium
GTATTCAAAAACAATCTCTTGCTCTTCCGTTTTTCCAGTAGTTTCGTCAGGTGAACTACATTTCATAGTGATAGGAGCCGGAGCTGCGGCAAATGACGCAATTGATGCAAGTAGTGTTAATCCCATAATAATAATTTTCATAATTACTCCCTATTAGTAAAGATCACTTTTGTTTTTTTTCTTGTGCACTGTCTACCATCCTGTAGAAAGCTTTCAATAAATTTATCAATTTAGGTAAAAAATATAGAGCAGTAAAAGTTTATTTTTGAATAATACTTCCAGCTTGTTGATTGTTCATGATTTGTTTGTCTTGGAGTGACAAGTTCCCAAAATTTAGCAGATCAGCCTATATAGATTCAGGGTATACTTATAGATCAATCATATAGCGTGTAAAAGGCGTATTTGAGAGCCCTATACTAATTGAATCATTAAAATATCGCTTTAATTGTTCCTATGCTTGTTTGGGCTGGTCTTGCTTGAGTGCAAGTTCCGCAAGCGAACCTTTGGCCTAGGGCGGAGCCTTTTCTATAAAGGCTTGAGCTGAGGATGTTTGAAGCAATCAAGCAAGGCCAGCCCAAACCCATAACTTTCAACTCAATTTGAACTTATTTTTTTTCAATCGGTTCAGTTTGAAATAAATAGGTGGTGGTCATTCCGGTGTCGGACTCAGGATCATCAATATGGTAAATTTCAATCACACTGCCTGACATAGCCAGTCTTTTCATGCGTATATAGTCATTCACTTTGGGGTAGACTTTAAAGGGGCCAATTCCGGGAGAACCTTCAAAATTGGCGATAACATAGGTTTTTTCAGGAATTTCTTTGAGAGCATATCCGCTAGGAAGATCGCTTGGAAAGGATTCAATAATACACCCACCCAGGCTTCGTAGACGTCCTTCTTCTACAGTTTCTGGATTGTCGAGATACTCTCCAAAAGTGTCTGGGCAATTGACAAGTTTTTCATTTGCAAACTGTTCAACTTCTTTAATCACATTCACGATCTTATGGTAGGCACCTTGGTGTTCCTTATATAAAAGGATATAAGGTCCCCTTTTGCCTTCTTCAATTTCTACCGATTTAAAAAAACCGACATAGTTAGCTGTCCAAACTGTAAAACCTAAGATTATAAATAAAACTAGTAAGATAAAGTGACGCATTAGTTTTCCTTCCATTTTATAGAACAACCCATTGAAGATTTTGCTTCAAAATTTAAAGGTTGATCTTTAGATAGGGTGAGTCCTGCAAGATACAGCTCACGCGTGTTCACTTGAGCTGGATCCTTCCAAGAATCATCCAAACGACCTCGGTAGACTAGCTTTTTATTTGAATTAAAAAGAAAAAAATCAGGAGTGCAGACCGCACCAAAGGATTTGGCTACATTTTGAGTTTCATCATAGAGATAAGGAAAAGAGTAAGCCTTGGTCTGAGCTCTTTCTTTCATTTTTTCAAAAGAATCTTCGGGTGTATGATTTGCATCATTAGAAGAGATCGCAAGAACTTTTATATTTAATGAAATAAAATCTTTACCTAATTGAACCAAGCGGTCCTCGATGGCTTGAACATAGGGACAGTGATTGCAAATGAACATGACCAGCGCCCCTTTGGCGGTATTAAAATATTCGTTTGAATAAATTTTTCCATCTGTTGCGGGCAATTGAAATGAGATCATTTCAGATCCAATTTCACCTTGTGGTGTATATGTCAGTGCCATAATTAAAGCTCCATCCAATGGGTTGTGTTGCTTTGACTTACTAGGCTTCCATCCGTCATCACAGATTGATAGGGTTCTTTAAGAAGAGGATGCTGATTGAGATAATAAAGCAAGGAAGTACAATCTAAAGAGCTCAGAGGCTGATCTAAAGAGTTTTTTAAAAGTTGAAATTCTAAAAAAAATCGATCCAAAAAAGTAAACCAGATTTTTTCTGAAATCATCGAGGGGTCCAGGTGTTCTAACAAATGCGTTGCTGTTTCAAGTTCTTTGGGGTGAGAAAAAACATTTAACCCCAGTCCCACCAAGACATGCGTTTGTGGGCCAGATAATATATTTTCAACAAGAAGCCCTGCAATTTTTTTTGAGCCCAGATAGATATCATTGGGAGCCTTAAGATTCCACTTCAAGTGGGGAAAGGTACCCACGAGGGCTCGGATAAGAGCCAACCCCAATTTTGGAGTCAGAGTTGGAGAGACTAGAGTGTTAGTAGAGAACGTCCATGTGGAAAGTAAAGAGGATCCCGGTTCCGAGTTAAGCCAGTTGTTTTTTCGACGACCTCGCCCCTGGGTCTGTTCTCGGGCTATGTAGATCTTCATAGGCCATTCTTTTTTAAGATCCTGAGTTGATTCCGTTTTGGCTTGATCGGAGGTGCTGGGGAGGCTTTCAAAATAAAAAGAATTTTCTTTCAAGGCACTTTGTTTTAAGGACCATGCATAGGTTGATTTTGAAATATCAAACATCATTTGATTCTAGCCTTTCAAAGGACAAACTCACATCCGCAACAGAGGCCGAGTGGGTTAAGGCTCCAATACTGATATAATCTACTCCCAATTCAGCAACACTGCGCACGCGATTTAAAGTCATATTTCCACTGGCCTCAACTGAAATAGAATCAGGAATAAGTTCTAAGGCTTTTTGAATTTGTTCATTGGTCATATTGTCCAATAAAATGCGCTGTACATTTAGCAAGCAAGCCTGTTGTACTTCTTCTAAAGTTGAAGCCTCGGCTTCAATGGGAAGTTGCGAGTTTCTACGGACTCTCTGAACAGCTTCGGCGAGTCCTCCCATCAGTGAAATGTGATTGTCTTTAATTAAAATAGCTGAACTCAGATTTAAGCGGTGATTGACG
>DAIRER010000354.1:0-2837 GCA_036795495.1 Pseudobdellovibrionaceae bacterium
ACCCAATTCCTGGCGTTGGCAATGGGCCTACCAATTGCCAACGCCAGGAATTGGGTATTTAACACGAACCATGAGGGCCGATGCGGGAGTTGTTATTTCAGCATCTCATAATGCGTACTTAGATAATGGTATTAAAATTTTTGGACCAGATGGATTTAAACTCCCTGAATCTATGGAAAAAGAAATTGAACGTTTGGTTTTTGAAGAGGATTTAAATAAGTATCTTATAAAATCAAAAGATATTGGTCGCACGAAACGTATTGACGATGCTCAAGGCAGATACATTGTTTATGTTAAAGGAACCTTTCCATTAGAATACACCTTAGAGGGTTTACGTATTGTTTTAGATACGGCCAACGGGGCGGCTTATAAAGTGGCACCTTCTGTTTTTGAAGAGCTCGGGGCAGAGGTTATAGTTTTGGGAAATACCCCCAATGGATTTAATATAAATGATAAAGTGGGAGCTCTTCATCCTGCAAAATTAAGCGAAGCTGTTCTTCAGTACCGTGCCGATGTGGGAATTAGTTTAGATGGGGATGCCGATCGCGTGATTATGGTTGATGAAAAGGGGGATCTTATCAATGGGGATCATATTTTAGCAATATGTGCCCTTTCATTAAAAGAGCGCGGTCTATTAAAAAATAACACATTGGTTGTCACTCAAATGTCTAATTTTGGATTAGAAAAAAAGATGAAGGAAGAGGGCATTCAAGTTGTTAAAACAGCCGTTGGCGATAAATACGTTGTGGAAGAAATGAGAAAAAATGGTTTTAATCTGGGTGGAGAGCAATCAGGTCATATAATCTTTTTAGATCATACGACGACCGGTGATGGTTGCATTGCCGCCCTGAATGTTATGGCCGTGATGATGCATAAAAATCAAAAAATGAGTGAACTGAATCAAGTGTTTGAAGATATGCCACAAATTTTGATCAATTGCCGAGTGAAACGTAGAGAGGAACTTTCGCAAATTAAAGGTTATCGAGAACTTATAGAGAAAAATGAGGGTTTACTTGGACGGGATGGCAGAATTTTTGTTCGTTACTCGGGCACCGAACCTCTTTTGAGAGTTCTCGTTGAGGGGGTTGATAAAATATTAATTACGGATATCGCCGAAGAAATATCAAAATTCCTAGAGAAAGAATTAACTTAAGATGTCTCAAAAAAAATCTTCAAAAATTAAATTGGGAGTCAATATTGATCATATTGCGACCCTCAGGCAAGTGCGTGGTGGATCAACAAGTTATCCAGATCTTTTAGCACTCACTCAATCAGCGGTTCGTGCTGGAGCTGATCAAATTACACTTCATCTTCGCGAAGACCGTCGCCACATTCAAGTTTCTGATTTGGAATTAATCACTAAAAATATAAATGTTCCAGTAAACTTAGAAATGGCTCCTACCTCACTTATGGTAAGGTATGCCAGAAAATACAAACCTCAATGGGTGTGTTTGGTTCCTGAAAAAAGAGAAGAGTTGACCACAGAAGGTGGCCTAGATGTACGAAAGAACCAAACTCATATTGCCACAATTGTGGATCGCATTCAAAGTTTAGGAATTGAAATATCTCTATTTATTGAACCTTCAGAAGAGCAGGTGCTTGCCGCCTATCGCGTGGGGGCGGATGCCGTTGAATTTCACACCGGAAAATGGGTGCTTTCGCAAGGAAATTTAAAAAAGAAAATTTGGAAAAAACTTGAAAAGGCTGCAGAACTTGCAGAGTCATTAGATATTTCGGTCCATGCAGGACATGGATTGGATTATGATCATTTAAAGAAAATAAAATCTTTAAAACATTTAAAAGAAGTCAATATTGGCCATTCCATTATCTGTTATGCTCTAGAAGATGGAATTTCTGGTGTGGTTCGAAAAATGAAAAAAATCTTAAAATAAATAGAATCTAAAAATGAAAAATATCAAGGAAGTCTTTTTTGCATAAACAATTGCTTTTTGAAATTGAGATCCCCAATCTTATGGATCTTGAGAAATTAGTTGAAAAATTCTTTGAATTTTTAGAAAAAGAAAAAAAATCAACTGTGTCTCCGATTCTTTGTCTTCAAGGACCCATGGGAGTTGGTAAAACGGAGTTTGTTAAAGCCCTATGCAAGAAATTGAATCTTACAGGGGTAAGTTCACCTAGTTTTTCTATACAACAAAGTTATTCAAATGATCAGGGGATAACTCTTTATCACGTCGATCTTTACCGATTAAAAAATACAGAGGACCTTGAAAGTACCGGTTTTTGGGATTTAATGAGCGAGGACCAATCCTGGCTCATTATAGAATGGCCCGAGCGACTGGACGGTCAAGAGCTACCACTGCATCGACCTCAGTATATCTTCGAATTTAGTTTTGATACAGAAAAACACTTGGCGTCGAATCTATCGAACCGCCGGGTTCAAGTGAGTTTCTTGGACCATGTCGAGGTTAATTAATGCTGGTGCAAGTGCGCGGCTCGGACGGTGTTTTCAACAATATGAAAATAAGCTCGAACCAGCATCTGATAAGCTTCGGGTTCTAAGGAATTAAGATAAGCCCGCTTATCAATATAGGTTTTTTTAGCTACGAGCTCTGTCATGACGTCTTGGACAATTTTCATTTTATTGTAGTCGAGAAAATCCTTTTCATCCTTAACTTGTTTTAAAATATTGGCAATGGCATGATTATCGAACAAAATATGCACACCCATGGCCGATTGAGTGAGTAGTGCCTCCATGCGTTCAAGACTTTTCTCTTCTACAGCTTTCAAAATCGCCTCCTTGCGAAGAAATTATGAGGGATTTTAAAATATAAAGCCCCCCCCCTTATTTAAGGGTGAGAAAAAAAACCATCTAATGC
>DAIRER010000355.1:0-2829 GCA_036795495.1 Pseudobdellovibrionaceae bacterium
AGCTGAAAATGATCCAAGTCCATATTCTTCTCTCACTCGTCTTTTTTGGAATGAGATTTATTTAGATATTGAGCCCCTCATAGAACAATCGAGTCGATATCAAAATCAAAACTTACTTGAGGAAGAAACAAAAAAAGAAATTCAAAACCTAAGAAACTCTCAATGGGTCAATTATTTTCAAATCTATCAAATCAAATCAAAAATACTTACTTTCTTGGCTTTAGAATTTTTTGATTTAAAAAAGGATCAAGAACCTGATTTTCAGCATTTTTTATCTGAAAATCCTCAAATCCAAGAATATGCTCAGTTTCGTTCTCAGACCAAAGATCAAAATAAGTTTCATCTCTATGTTCAATATCAATTAGACCAGCAACTTAAACAATTTAAAGGATCAACTGATTTATTAGGTCTCTATTTAGATTATCCCGTAGGTGTATCTGAATCTGGCTTTGACTTTTATAAATACCGCAGTAACTTTATTCCCGAACTTCAAGCCGGCGCCCCTCCCGAGCCTATGTATCCCGACGGTCAAAATTGGGGTTTTCCTCCACTTCATTTTGAAAATCTGTCCCTTTCAGGATTTGAATATTTTCAAACGTCTTTAAAGGCACATATGAAGTACACACAGATGCTTAGGATTGATCATATCATGGGATTCTACCGCATTTATGTTATTCCAAAAGATTATAATGGAAGAGATGGCTTTTATCTGCGTTATGGTAAAGAAGAACTGTTTGCTATTGCTGTCCTTGAAGCACATAAAAACCAAGTTCAATTAATTGGCGAAAACCTAGGCGTCGTTCCAAAGGCCGTCGATCATATTCTTCTTCAAAGACAAATCTATGGTATGTGGATTTATTATATGGATGCCCATGCGCTCCCAGAAAAGAGTATGGACTCGATTCACCCTCATCAATTGATTGGCGTAAATACACATGATATGCCACCCTTTGCTGCCTTTTATTACGGTGAGGAGCACAACCCTTCCTACCTTCAAAAGTGGAAAGATTTTATATTAAAAACTTTAAAAGAAAAAACTCCTGAATATTTTGAAAATCGAAAGATCGACGAAAATCACATCCATGTTGAAACTTTTTATAATGATCTTCTTAAGTTTTTAACAATACAAAATTCTGAATATTTAATTTTTAATCCTGAAGACAGTTGGCTAGAAACGCAGTCTCAAAATCAACCCGGTAAATCAAAATATGAAAACTGGAGAAGAAAACTAAATTATCCTTTAGAACATTGGAATAACAACTCTTATGTTACAAAATCATTTGAAATACTGAAAAAGGCTTATTGTGAAAAAAATATTTAATTTGAATCTAAAATTATTTGTTGGAACTTTATGGTTTGGAATTCTTTGGGGTGAAACACCCCTTTTAGCTCAAAACGTTCTAAGCATTCAAAATCTTACCATGCAAAATTCGGGTTATGCTCGCGCACTTTGGCAATCTAACCTCGAAATTAAACTGAACCTCAATACTCTTGCGACGCAGCAAAATAAACTCAATTTTTATCTCACTCAAAAGGACCCTCAAAACTTTGTTATTAAAAATTTAATCTCAACGAATGATGATATCTCACTTCCTCTGTTATCCGCTCAAAATTCTTTTGTGGTTTTAGATGGAAAAAGATTAAAGTCTGCACTTTCTGAAATAATTCGTGGTCCGCTCACTCTGCTTGTCACCAATGAACACTCACAACTCGTGGACAAAACGTCTTTACAACTGGCTCCCCTTTTAGATACTTATTTCTTTTATGAAAACGAATTAGGCCTAATCTGGAACAACAATAACCCTCACTTTGTTCTATGGGCACCGACGGCAAGCCAAGTCCGACTGAAAATTTATAATTCCGACGATTCCCAAGCCCTCTTGGTCACACAGAATATGAATTACAATCAAGGTGTTTGGACTTTAGAGGGGAATCCTTCTTGGAAAAATAAATTTTTTCGTTATGAAATTGTTGTTTTCCATCCCTTAAGTCAAAAACTTGAAACTTTTGAAGTGACAGACCCCTACTCTGTGGGACTTTCATTGAACTCCTCATTTAGTCAGATTTTAAATCCAGAGGATCCAGAACTTAAACCTCCCGGATGGAATCAACTTCAAAAACCCGCGTTAAATGCACTTACTGATTCAACAATCTATGAACTCCATTTACGAGATTGGACGGCCGGAGACCCTCAGATTCCTCAACATCTTCGAGGGACTTTTAAAGGTCTTATTCAAGAACAGTCTATTTCCTATAAATACCTCCAACAATTGGCTCAAGCGGGACTGACTCATGTTCACATCATGCCCATGGCCGACTTTGCAACAGTCAATGAAGATCGAAATCAATGGAAGTTTTTACCCATACAACCGAACACGCCCCCCTACTCCCCATTCCCTCAAGGCGAAATGGATAAAATCAAAGACCAAGACTCCTACAATTGGGGTTATGATCCTGTGCACTGGCTGACACCTGAGGGAAGTTACAGCACCCAGCCCGATGGGAAAAATAGAATTTATGAATTAAGAGAAATGGTTATGGCCCTCAATAAAATGGGCCTGCGAGTGGTTCAAGATGTGGTTTTTAATCACACCTATGAAAATGGACTGACTCAATTTTCAATTCTCGATAAAGTGGTTCCCCTTTATTTTTATCGATTGGATTCCAACGGGGTCACTCACAATTCAAGTTGCTGTGCGGACACTGCCAGTGAAAATTTAATGATGGAAAAACTTATGTTAGATGCCCTCAGGTACTGGGCCATAACTTTTAAAATGGATGGATTTCGTTTTGATCTTATGAATTTGCACACACTTCAAAATATGGATC
>DAIRER010000356.1:0-2827 GCA_036795495.1 Pseudobdellovibrionaceae bacterium
TAAAGCTCTAAAGCTCTAAAGCTCTAAAGCTCTAAAGCTCTAAAGCTCTAAATAACATTTAAGAATATCTAGAAATCAAAGGTAGTTTAGAATGAAACAACTTTCATTTATCAAAGCCCCTCGAAAAGACACGAAGCTTTGGTGGATTGAAAAACAAAAAAATTACGGAGGAAGTTTAAATTACCGAAAGGTGGAACGGCCTTTTGATTCTAAACAATTGGTGCATATTGTATTCAAAGCCAAATTGGGAGACGGAATTTGGTTCACACGAAGTTCAAAAAGCATTCAAACTTTATTGATCCAAGTGGCCAATAAGTATGACATTAAAATAAAAGAAAAATCTATAAATAAAGATCATATTCATATATTGATTTGGACAAAGACACGCCAGAATTTAATTCAGTTTTTAAGATTATTTGCGGCCGAAATGGGAAGAAAGTATAAAGAAATTTTCAAAAGGTTTGGCCTCAATAAAATAAAAAACTTATGGATCGCTCGACCTTTTACAAGACTTGTGAGCTGGGGTAAACGCTCTGTGGATGTGATTACAAAATACATTCAGAAAAATACAAACGAAGCTCTGGGCTTTATTGAGTATAAACCCAGGAAGCATCGATTGAATGTGTTTTTACAAAAGTGGCAAGAGCAATCACTCGTCGCATCAGGATAAAAGAAAAGGTTTTCGATATATATTAAAAGATCTATCAGAAATTAATAGATTTATCGGAGTCATTTGTTTTTTCAGAAGTTAATTTGAGTTTCAGCTTCAGCTTCATTCTTAGATCTCTTTTAATACTGGCATCTTCTACGAACTTTTATTCCATTCCTGAGTATCGTCGCATTCCAGAGTGTCGTCGCATTCCAGAGGTTCGACTTCTAAGGAAAAGGATATTCAAAATAGCTTGTTCAATTACGTCGCATCTGTCGCATCTGTCGCATCCGTCGCATCTGTCGCTTTCGTCTCCCATCGGCCATCGCTTCATTTTTGAATTCAGCTCTCTCAATCCTTGATTTGAAAATGATTTTGAGTATCTCGGGACGATGTCAGACTGTCACCAAGAAAAAAATTGGTTAAATTTCACTTAAATTTTATATTAAAACCACTTCAAATTAAAACAGATCTTCGTAGTAAAACCCACTTTATATTGAGCCCATTTTCATATTAAACTCATCTTCGTATTAAAACCCACTTCGTATTAAACAGACCTTTAGATTAAAGGTTCTTTTTCTTTTCGATAAAGGGTGCGTCGATGAATGCCCAAAATCTGCGCGGCTTTTTCTTTTTTCCCATTTGTTTTTTCAAGTACAAATTCAATATATCTTTTTTCAACCTCAGACATGGGGGGGAGCTCATGATTTATTTCTGAAAAAAAAGTTTCAAAAGTAGACTCTTCATTAGTGGGAATATCCTCGGCTTCAATATAGTCTTTTTCACTCAGCACCATTAGGCGCTCGACAAGGTTTTCAAGTTCACGGACATTTCCAGGCCAAGGTAGATGAATTAATTTTTCCATGGCACTTTTAGTAAAACCCTTGGTTTTTGAGTTATTGATCGAGGCATATTTAGCTAAAAAGTGTTCAGCCAGTAAGGGAATATCTTCTTTTCGGTATTTTAAAGGGGGAATCAAAATGGGAATCACACTCAGTCGATAATAGAGATCTTCTCGGAAAGTTCCATTTCGAATGGATTCTTTTAAATCTTTGTGAGTGGCCGCAATCACACGCACATCGATTTCTTTATATTGATTGTCACCCACGGCTCGGATTTTGTGGTCTTGCAATACACGAAGTAATTTGGCTTGAAGGGGAAGATTTAAATCTCCGATTTCATCCAAGAAAAGCGTCCCGCCATGAGCCTCTTCAAATAGGCCTTTCTTTTTTTGATAGGCCCCAGTAAAAGAACCACGGGCATGTCCAAAAAGTTCACTTTCTAAAAGTTCATCGGGAATGGCACTGCAATTGATGGCTATAAAAGGGTGTTGCGACCGCGGACCTAGCTGGTGAAGGGCTTGTGCAACGAGCTCTTTTCCGGTGCCACTTTCTCCGGAGATCAGCACATGAGCCGAAGCCTTTGAAACTCTCATGATCAGGTCGAAAACATTCTTCATGGCTTTACTTTTGCCAATCATTTTTCCAAGCTTCCATTGGTTTTTAAGCTCTTCTCTTAAATACTCATTATCTTTTTCTAGACGTGTAAAATGAAAAGCTCTTTGAATGGATAGGCCCAACTCGTTCAGTTGAATGGGTTTGCTAAGATAATCAAAGGCCCCACGACGAATGCCTTCAATGGCTGTATCTAAACTCGCATGAGCCGTCATAAGAATAATCGGTGTGTGGGGGCGATGGTCACGAAATTGGCGAGTGAATTCTAAGCCATCAATTTGAGGCATGTGAAGATCTGTTAAAACAAGATCGGGCTCTAAATCTTGGCCCTGATCGACGAGATTCAGTTTTTGTAAGGCCAGAGTAGGGCTTTCAAAACAGCTGCAAGAGTAGCCTTGTTCAATAAAGTATTTTTTTAGAAAGGAAAGCATTTGAAGGTCGTCATCAATAATCCAAATATGGGCTACGGATTTTTTTTGTTCAAGAGTAGGAATTAATTCTGTGTCTTTTTGGCTCAACATTTGAGACAAAATATACCATAGCTTATTATTTAAGCAATGCGTTTTATTTGATCCAGTCGGTCTTTCAAAGAGGAGTTTTCATTTCGTAAGACATTAACTTCACTGACTAATTGATTTACTTTTCTTTTTAAAAAATCGATTTCGGATTGAGCATTTTTTAAATCCGATGAAGTGCTGGCATGATTTGTGTGTGTGTCCGTTGA
>DAIRER010000357.1:0-2825 GCA_036795495.1 Pseudobdellovibrionaceae bacterium
TTTCGGTGGTTAAATCGGCGGGAGATTCATTTTCAGGAAGAGAGGCGCTCACTTCCTGAAAATGAATCTCCCGCCGATTTAACCACCGAAAAAGCTGAAAAACTGATTGAACAAAAAATGAATGGCGCTGATTCCTTAGGTCTTGATCCGGCGACAAAACTCCCGGTCTATGTCCTAAATGGACGATTTGGTCCCTATGTTCAGCTCGGCGAATCTCAAAATGAAGAGGCCAAACCTAAACGTATGGCCCTTCCCGCGGGCGTGACTCCAGAACAAGTGGATTTAGTAATGGCACTAAAACTTTTAGAACTGCCTAAAACATTAGGCGTTCACCCCGTTTCGAATAAGCCGGTGCAATCAGGCATCGGAAGATTTGGTCCCTATGTTGTCCATCAAGGTGAATACCGATCTGTACCAAAAACGGAATCCATTTTTGATATCAACCTTGAAAAGGCTCTGGCTCTATTAAATCAACCCAAAAAATCACGAGGACAAGCCGTTGCACTGAAAGAATTTCCAGCCCTACCTAATAAATTCAACCAAGTGATTCATCTTTTTAATGGACCCTATGGGCACTATTTAAAGTCAGGAAAAGTCAATGCGTCTCTTCCCGAGGGGCTTTCTCCAGAACTTGTGACCCATGAAAAAGCCATAGAGATTCTTCAGGCCAAAGGCGGCGTTTTTTCTACAGAAGAGGTAAAACCTAAAAGCCCAGCCACGACTAAAAAGAAAAGTACAAAAGCCGTTGCTATAAAACCTATAAAGGCAAGCCCTAAGGCCCCCCAAAAGGTCGCAACCAAAGCAGGCCCAAAAACAGCTAAAAAAAAAGCCTAGCACCTCTTTGACACTTTATGGTAGGACCTGCCTTTAAAGGGGTACCTTTTATTTATGCCAAAGAATCTAGGTTTAAAAATGAATCCCACAACTCAACTTGAGTTTGGTATCGATCGTGCTAAAGAACAGGATCGAAATTATAACTTGGGAGGGCGGAGTTTTTATTTTTTCGACTTTGATGACAATATCGCAGTCCTTGCGACCCCTCTGATACTTTTTCACAAAGAAACCCATGCAGAAATTCAAATTTCAAGCGGTGAATTCGCCAATCACCATCATGACATAGGTCATAGGGGAATCTATGAGAACTTTCTTATCGACTATGATGATCATAAAGGGACTTTTCGAAACTTTAGAGACCATCACACTTCAGAGCTCGAAGGCTTTGAAAATCTGAAAAATATTTTTATAGATGATGTGGCCCATGCCTTGGGATTTCCTGACTTTCACTGGAAGGGTCCCTCTTGGAATTGTTTTTATCATGCCGCTTTTAATCAACGACCTCTTTCCTTAATTACGGCGCGCGGGCACAATCCCGAAACCCTGCGCGAAGGAATTAAACTCTTTGTTCATTCAAAAATGATTCCCGATGAACCCAATTATATTGGAATTTTTCCCGTAAACCATAAACCGACTCGTCAGCTGCTGGGAGATCCGGACTTCACGCTCAGCGTCCCTGAACTCAAACAACGCGCCATTCGAGAAAGTGTGAACCGAGCTTTGAAAAATTATGGTTACAGTCCTCACCATCGCTTTGGAATGTCGGATGATGATCCTAAAAATATTTCTATGATTATAGAAGAAATGACCCGCCTCAAAACAAATCTTCCTGAAATCTCATTTTTTGTGATTGAAACAACACAAGGTCAATTTATTAAACATGAAATTACCTTAAATTCGCTCACCTCTGAAAAAATTCAAGAGACAGATCAATTAACTCTTTGGTAAGATCTTAATATTAAAGAAAATAAACTCTCTAAAAGTCTATTTTTCTCGACCTATAGATAGTATATTTTCTTTTACTTATATTTTGAATTTTTATACCGAAGGGTTTGAAGATTAAAGAAAGGCTCATTTGTATGTTTAAATTTCCTATTAAAGCGTATTTGTCTATTTCATTATTTATTTTTATTCATTTTTTAATTCCACAGAGTGTATCGGCACAAGCATCGCCAGCTCAAAAATCTTCCATTGTCGATTACATGAAAAAAAGATTTGGATCCGAACTCTCCTGTGTTCATGTCCCCTCGATTGAAGAGGCCTATCTTAACTATCATGTGAATTTTTCCAAAAAAACACCCGAACTTGAAAAAAGAATTGTTGAACAGTTTTTAAAAAATCAAGATCCATTAAAAATTTATCTAACTTTTGATGACACTCAAAAAATCCGCGAATTGACTCAAGGACTTTTTCAAAAAACCCAAAAAGCCGATTGCCAATTTCTAACAGAAACTCAAAATTTACTTTTAAAAAAAGTGGGTGACCGAATTCAGTTTGTAAAAACAACTCTGGGTTCCAATTACAAAATCGATAAAACAGTCACTTTTATTTATGATCCAGATAAAAGAGAATGGGCCAAAACAGATAAAGAGCTAGAAAAATACTTGACCGAATATATCCATTTTCAAATCGCTACATATTTGGCCATGGACATGAAGCTCAAAGAAGCCAAAACTAAAGTTATCAAAAACTATGAACGTTCCTTAAAACGACTTCAAGAGAAAAAAGAAGATGATCTCATCGTTGGTTATTTAGATGCTTATGCACGTTCTTTAGATCCTCACACTAGCTTTTTTTCAAGAGATTATCTTGCTGATTTTGAAATTCAAATGAGTTTAGAGCTTGAGGGTATCGGAGCTACACTTTCTTCTCAAGATGGCTTCACCGTTGTTGAACAGTTAGTTCCAGGTGGTGCCGCCGCTCGCTCAAAACAAATTGAGCCCCAAGATAAAATCATCGCAGTTGCCCAAGGCAATGGTGGCAAATTTGAA
>DAIRER010000358.1:0-2822 GCA_036795495.1 Pseudobdellovibrionaceae bacterium
CTTTTGTATGTGGAGCCGCGGTTCAGTGGCTGCGGGATGGATTGCAGCTGATAAAATCTTCAGATGAAATTGAGAAGCTGGCTCAAGAGGTTGAAACTTCTGAGGGGGTTAGTTTTGTTCCTGCTCTTGTGGGTCTTGGTGCTCCCCACTGGAAGCCCGAGGCCCGCGGAGTTATTTGCGGGCTTCATCGGGGGACAAAGAAATCCCATATTGCTTATGCAACTCTTGAGGCCATGGCTCTTCAAAATGTTGAAATTTTAAATGGAATGCAAAAAGAATTGGGCCAAAAAATCAAAAACGTAAAAGTAGATGGAGGAGCCTCAAAAAACAATTTATTGATGCAAATGCAATCTGATTTTTCAGGACTGCGCGTGGTGCGGCCTCAAAATCAAGAAACAACCGTGATGGGAGCCGCTTACCTGGCGGGTCTAGGGTGTGGCATGTGGAAGGACCTTTCACAAATCAAATCTCTTTGGTTTATCGAGAAAGAATTCAAATCTGAAAAATCAAAAGTTTGGAGAACGCAAAGGCTGATGGGGTGGACCAAAGCAGTGAAGAAGAGTTTTTGATGAATACCATTTTTAAGAAAATTTCTGATCGAGAAAAAGAAGATATTTTGATGCATTTATATCGAAGTCGTTCTGTTCTGCTTTTGAAAACACATGAAGAACAGCTTCATCAAGTTAAAGCCTATGAATTTACACCTCCCCATACATTGAGGTGTGTATTTGATGCTTCTAAAGGTTTGAAAAATGGAGAAGTTACAATTTATTTAATTTATAATAAACTTCGATATTTTTTCACCTCTTCAATTAAGATCGATGGTAAGACTTTGGAGCTCCGTGGGGACAAAGAGTTTTATCAGCTTCAGCGTCGTAAACACAGTCGTTTTTTTATTCCACACGATTATCCCGCTCTCTTAAATATTTACGTTCATAAAAAGAAAAAAGTTTTTTATACATGCAAAATAAAAGACGTAAGCGCGGGGGGATGTAAGGTCGTTTATGGAAATCCTTTTCCTCTTTTTTTGGAGGGGGATCTTGTGCAAGCCTTTTTAAAAATTGGTAAACGGTCACCTATTGAAATTCAAGGTGAAGTGAAGCACATGGTGGCCTCTGAAGAAGGGAGTCAGATTTTTGGAGTTGAGTTTATGAAAGCAGATATTAGTCTGCAAAATCGTCTCTTCACTTTGATGATCGATTTTCAGCGAGATCTTGCAGAACGTGGCGATTAAAATCAGCAATCGCCACTACAGGCCTCTATTATAGACTCACGAGCTGTCGGGATAAAATTTGAAGGACCGTCGACCAAAGGCTTATCCCAAAAAAATTATCTTCACTGAAGCCATCCTCAAGAGCTAAACTTTACCAAGTAGAAAAGTTAATTATTTCAAAAATATAAAAACGAGAGAAAAATTAGAAATTATGAAAAGTTTAAAATTTAGGACTTATTTGTTTATTTGTTTTGCTTTATTTTTTAGTGCTTGTGCTACGGATCCTAAGTACTTTGTTAGTAAACCTTTTTTGTATGAAGTAACTAAAGATACTCAAAAAGCATATTTGTTTGGAACAATTCATTTGGGTGTTGCTACTGACGATTTTCCAAATGAGTTTTGGAAATACTTTGATGAATCAGAACAATTACTACCTGAATCCGATAATTTGTCAGAATCAGATCTTAAGGAAATTGATAAATTGATAATTTTAAAGTTAAAGAAAGATGTAAATGCACCTAAAGTGACAGAACTTATGAATGCGGAAAATGCGGAAAATGTAAAAAACTTTATTTATAAAATATATCCAGAAAATGGATTAGATATAATAAATACTTTAAGTCCTTTTGGGGTCTATTCTGTAATTGTTGAGCATTTTTTTTCAATCAATGATTACATTATTTCTAGAGGTGAAGCCATCAGGATGAGTCAGCGATTTATGATGGATTTTGACTTAATTAAAAAAGCTCGAAGAAGTAAAAAATCAATCATTCCATTAGACGAGCCCTCCCAAGAATCAATCATAAATTGTATTTTAAATGACGATAAATATTATATAGAACAAATCATAAAGTTTTCATTAGGTCAGGATGTGCTTGTTAATTTACAAGAAAATTTCAAATTGATTTATGCTTATCGTGCCGGAAATGAAGGTTTTTTTAAGACCGAATTTTCTAATATGACAAATAAACAATGCCTAATAGATGAACGAAACAAGTTGTGGATGCCAAAAATCAAAACACAAATGGAAAAATCAGGTATTCCATTTATTGCCGTAGGGGTGGGTCATGTATTAAACTCCGAAGGATCCTTGATTCATCTTTTTGAAAAAGAAGGTTATCGCGTAGTCCCTTTATTTAAAGAACCCGTTAAAGATTAGAGTTTTCAAAATAGATGGCTGTCGACTATCACAGTGCGGGCAAGAGGTTCTGTTAAAGAAAATTGAAATATATACCAAAATTTTAAACAAAATCAGGGTGTTGCTTTGCTTTACTAAAATTATAGAAATAAATGATTAATAACAATGACTTAGTGAAGAGCTGATGAATGTGCTTTTCTAGAATAGTCCAAGTTTTAGTAATGAGTCTTTAGTTTAAGAAATCCCTCACTTTAAAGTCCATTATATTAAATCTAAGTCCACTCGTTGATGGCACATTTTCTGCAATTGTACGTTCAAAAGGACCAAAGGGTGATAGCCTTTGTCTCTTGAAACAAATGGAGAGAAAATGAATAGAAATTTAGCCATTGGATTTACTAGAGTACAGGGTCAGGTGGAAATATGATGAACAAGTATGGAATCAAATTTATATTATTATTTCTATTGTTGGGG
>DAIRER010000359.1:0-2820 GCA_036795495.1 Pseudobdellovibrionaceae bacterium
AAAAGAATTATTATAAAACAAAATCGCGACATGGGTTTGCTCCATTTTCTTTTGTAGCTAATTTCTTATAAGCCTGGTCATAAATAACACGTTCTAATTTAGATATTTTTGTAACTTCATCGTACAGAGCCATACCATTTTCTTGAACAGATTGAATAGATCTTGAAAAATCTAAATAATTATCAGAGGCTTTTAAAGCACGAATTTTTTCAATTCTTTTATTGCAATTTATTATTTGTCGGACAGGTTGACCGGGAGGGTATTGTAATTTTAAAGAAGCTAAGCCCTCCTCATTTGCCTTTAATTGGTAGTCAATGGACTTGATTTCAAGGCAGGTTTTCCGAGGACTCTCTTTACCTTTTTCATGAAAATCATAATAATTTTCTGGCAAGATTTTACAATCATCAAAGGCGATATTCTCAATACATATTTTTTGATCTCCTAATTTTAATTTTTGCAAGAGGTCTTTTTTATATGCTTCATAGATTGCTATTTTTTCTTTAAACTCTTTGATTAGTTTTTGGGTGCTTTTTTCAAAGAAACTTATATTTAAATAACCTGGTTCCGCAATATTTAATGCTTTCATCAGTTTAAATACATTGTCGTAATCTGATTTTGGCCCGGCACAGGATCCCCAAAATGTATTATTTAAGCTCAACTGTGAGCCAATTCTGAGACTGGATTGAAAAGGCCTCATATGATTATGGATATTTTTGCCAACTTTTGTAGATATTTGAGGGAATCCCGGCGTTTCACTTTGGGCACGGTTGACTAAAAAAGCCTCTTCAAGATTATTGCTATTTTTTATATTTTTAAACAAATTATCTGCATCATACTTGATTCCAAAGTTGTTCGGCGTGGTAGAGGATATGACACAAGTTTTTTCAGAACTGAGTGCTATTGATTTACCACCAAAACAAGAGAGATCTAGAATTGCTAATTTTATATTTTTACTTTCAGCTAATGAAACGAGTGCTTTTAATCGACTTATAGGGACACGGCCATCGGTTGTACTGATATTATGAACTTCAGATATTGGGCTTGACTCCAAACCATGTGATGCCAATGAAAGTAAAATCTGCTCTTTTTCTTTAATCTTATTACTTTTTATTTGTTCTTCTAATGCACTGATTGTTTGTTCAAAATTTAATTTTGTAAAAGGTTGATGGTCTGGAAACTTTTTTTCTGTTTCAATTAATCCTCCATTAAATACAACAGTCGTTGGCCATTTTTTTTTCTTAGCTGCTTCGTAGAAGTTTTCAAGAGTATCATCAAAAGTTGTTGTTTTTTTTGTTGGTTGTTCGCCTCCACCACCCAAAAAGAAAGCGTGAGTTTTTCCCCAACAATTTTGAGTTATGAATAATATACATAAAATCAAACGCATAACTGATTTTAGAATTATCTTTAGTTTATGCCAAAGCTTATTTTAATTTAGCTAGCCTAGTTTTTGGGAGATTAGTTGAGGCGTTGGACTAGGGCGTTGATTTTTTGTCTATAGAGTGTATTTCCTTCGCCAGATAAATAGGTTTCAATTTGAAGGTGGCGGCCCTTCATCCAACCTAAAAGTCGGTGATGTCCATTCATTATGGCTTTAATTTCTACAATGCGAATATCCTTAGGTAGACCCAGTTGTGCAGTTTGCAGAAATTTAACTCCAGAGGTGCTTCCATTGCCTGTAAATAAAGTAGAGAGCAATCTTTGTAGGTGGATTTGCATTTGAGTGCTATTAAATTGTTTTGCGACAGGTTTTCCAAATTGAATCGTAAAAACCATTCCCTGATGATTTGTAAGTTCATATTTTAATTCAGTGTCCATGGGAGCTGGATTTTTTTTGAGAAGGTTTGCCAAGAGGGGTTTTTCTGCAATTGGTAAGCTGATTGCAGTCTCAGGAATTGTTAAATGAGGGGCTTGTTGCTCCTTTTTTTCTTCTTGTACTTTTGATTCTTCAATTTGTGATACTAAAGATTTTGCTTCAGAACCTTGAATATATTGCAAGGTTGCTTCTTCTGAAAGCTCTTGAATAGTTCTAAAGATCTTAATGATTTGCTGATCGTTTAAAGGCGTCAATGGATTGGTTGTTGCAAAAGAGTTGACCGTTAGTTCAGAGGACATAGCCCAGCCGGCCGCAGATAAAAACTGCCACATGAGTTTTTCAATAAATTCATTGTCTTTGGGCTTGAGTTTGGCAGGGTTCTTCAGGACAAGCCAGCCTATGAGGTTGTGGACGGTGGTTCGCTTTTCATCGATGTCATTTTCGAGATCTGCAATGATTTTTGAAGTTTCTTTAAATACTTCCATAGAGAGTTTAAGTGTTTCAAACATCAGGTCAAAAAGCTCAATGGGAGTGACATCTCCCTCGATCGCCATATTCAAAAAAGCAGGCCAACCTGATTTAAGAAAAGTTTCAATTTCTTTTTTTGAGAATAAGGGCACTTGATTTGCTCGGCTTGAAATTTGGTGCAAAATATTTCGAGCTTTAGAATGGTCAAAACCAACAATGGTTTTACATTCGTCAGCAGCCAACAGATGGGGCGTAAAGCTTAGAGTCAAACAGAGTGACAGTAAAAAAAATAAGATACCCTTGAACATAAAACCTCGTTATTTGTTGGATAAAAACCAATGAGAACTATCGGTTTCTGCATATTAAATCGATAGAAATCCTATTATTAGAAAAATTTACTTAATAAAGTGTCTGAGTGACTCTTCACTCATCCATGATGTTGTCTATCGGTACATTGTTCCAACGGTCAGCATCGGGCTTAGTGAAGATCAGGACTTGGGCGCGTAGCGCAAAAGAAATTCTTACAATGCGCAGCTTGT
>DAIRER010000360.1:0-2806 GCA_036795495.1 Pseudobdellovibrionaceae bacterium
TTTCTACCGATTGATTCAAATTCAAGTTCTTTACTTTTAGAAACTATTTTGAATAACGAACGTAAGCCAGTCATTGGTTTTCCAGACAGTCTTCTTTTTTCTGTTGTTTTGAATGAGAATAAAATACAAATCCCTACAAAGCTAGGAATAACCATTGTAGATAAAAAAGGTACCGAATTATCAGCTGTAAGAATTGATGCAAAGTTTTCTGAATCAGATTTAAAGATTCTAAATGAGATAAGTGAATCCATTGTCAATCAGCAAGCGTATAAAGACTTGGTGAGCTTTAAATCATTTGCAGATATTGCCCATCATCGAATCAGAAATACTCAATATGCTGAGCTTTTAATTGAGCAGGCTAATTTAATCACAAGCCAGTTACCCAAGGACAATTCTGAAGGATTTTATGCACACTATGCTAGATATGCGGCAATTCTAAAATCCATTTCAGAAAGTTATCTTAATATTAAATACAATCAGTTAACTTGCAATCAAGATAAAGGGAATCCGTTGGGCTTAGCGCGGTTCTATGATAATTTTAGAAATACAACAGACTGGGATTGTAAGCGAATGGATCAGCTAGTGGTAAAAATTAAGGATCGCTTAGAGCGTCTAAAATTTAATTTCCCTACAAGCATCCCACAGTATGATCAGACGGGCTGTCGATTGGTTCTAGATATTGCTACCAGTCTTAGGGATTTTCACAATGATATTTTAATATATGATGATTTTCCTATGGAAATGTATGGTAGTAGATATGCCAGTAAAATTTTAAACTCCATGCAAGCCTTGAATGAAATTCAATATAAAAAATCAGCACCTGGCGAATTTTTAGAATTTATTTTACCTAACTGGCAAAAAGTTTGTACTCCAGAAAGTGCACAAATTACGAAAGTGTTACAATCTTTTAAAAGATGAAAATTATAATTTTGATATTTATGCTATTAGTTTCTGGACACTCCTGGGGCACTCCCCAGGAGTGTCTGGATCAATCACTGCAAAAACTTTCTAGGTGGCCCAGTGTGTATGCACTTTTTCAAGTGCCCTGGTTTTTGGAAGACGAATTAGGTTTCATAAAGATCAATCCCAATAATGACTTAATTTCGCAATTAAAAACCGAGGACCAAAAGTTGGTTACTGAATGGCTGCTGGATTTTTGCAATTTTGAATCCGGTTACCAATTTCGTCCCCTAAAGCAGCAATTGTTAGAAGAACTTTTGATTTGGCACCAAAAGCCCAGTGTTCAGCCTAAATTATATTGGCTGACTGTGTTGTGGGTGCAAAATCAATTTTCCAACACGACTCAGTTGCAAGAAACTTTATTGGAAGTGTTGATGGATTTTCTTCGGACTCATACTGCTGAATTAAATCAGGATGTTTTTAATCAAATTGTAAATAGACAATTCAATGGCTTTACTAAGAACATTTTAAATCATGGATTCAGTGTTAATTCACAAAATCAACTTCAAATTCCAAATTGGACGACCCCGTCAGAGATGATCTTTTCGTTGTTTCACGAACTGACCCATGTGCAAAAGTCCCGCACCACCCTTCATCAACATTGGCAGGATCTCAAAGATCAGAAAGAAGAACTTTTCTTAGAGCTCGCCGTTTTTGAAGAAGCAAAGGCCCAATTCTGGACCAATGAATTTAAAAAAGCGTGGAAATTAAAATTTTCTCAGTACTCCATTGGCGTTGCAAACAAATCAGCCCTGGATTTTATAGATCACCTATTACGCGCACTTTCTGATCGAGAATTTCAACAAAATGGACCTGTCCGTCAGTTTATTCAAAAATGGCAGGTTTGGACTTTTGAGAAAAAAAAAGATTTTTCAGAATCGGTTTTTAATCTAAGGGATGGGTTGTATTTTACCAAAGATCAGAATCCAGACTCCTATGACTAAAAATAAAACTCCAGAACTTAGTTAATAGGTCTAAGCCCCCCTAAGACTCAGGGGAATCTCAGAAGGCACTTGAATTTGAAATATTTTTCTTGTTTTTGAATCTCTTATTTTTCGCAGCTTGCCATAACACCACGTTGAACCATACAAGCTTGGGATCCATCTGAGCTCTTGGTTTCATACCTTAGAGTTGTGTTTTTTATACATGCATAATTTCTATTTTCAAAGCTTCGAGAGTTTTTAAAAAAGTTCTGAGCTTCTTTTATAAATATAGATTTAACATTAACGTTCGTCCAATTTTCAATTAGGACACCTGCAAATTTTTCACTCTCTTTGAATTCTATAAGTGTTTGATCCACATAGGATTGAGGATCCTTGATATCACGGGCCTCCACACAATTCATTATAGCTAAAATTGGTATACCTCCCGCAAGGCTGTAGGCCGGAGCGAACAGAGTTAATAAATAAAAGGCATAAATGTTTATAGCCTTGATATTCATATTTTCTCCAATACAAGCTCAAAGGTTGTGGGATTGATTTCCCGTTATTCAACCTGAATTGAGCTTTTCACCGCGACTATACTTTAATTTATTTATAAAAAATAGATGTTAGTTTTTTAGACACTTGGACAAATTACCGCTAACAAAACAGTAAGAGAATCCTTTTTGGATCGTCTAGGTTGCATAAATCGTAGATCTGATGGTTTAAAATGTTTTTAACGATACCATTTTCGTCAACCATCAATTTTATTGACCCACGTTTAAAGCCAGAATTTCCTCTTCCTGCAAAGAAAAGAATATTTACAAATCTACATTCAGATACCTGCTCTTGTATTTTGGGAATGGCCTCTTCATATTGAATGATCTCAAATTTACCAAATTTATCTAAGTCTTATTCAAGAGACG
>DAIRER010000361.1:0-2795 GCA_036795495.1 Pseudobdellovibrionaceae bacterium
TGTTTTTAATAAAACTAAATAAAATTGTGGATCATTAATTACATTAAAATAATGATGTAAGCCGATAATTTTCCAATTAAAAAATGTTTTTAAAGATAAATTTGAGACAGACAAAATCAGGTTATAGGCAAAGGGATAAAGAACCACAAGTAGTAGCCCAAGAAAGGCCGGGATCATCATTATAAAAGCAAATCGAGTTGAAGAATTCCATTCTTTTTTAATTTGTGGCAAACTTCTATAAACTTTAACCAGAATAATTAAAACAAGTAAAAAGGATATAAAATAAATAACTTGAGCCGAGGCATCTGGTTCTAAAATTTTATTCATGGCATCGATTTGTTTTAAAGAGTCTTTTTGAGCATCCAAAGCGGCAATATTGGGTTCAAGCTTTCCGGCCAATACGGATTGATATTTACCACGAAGTGCATCCCATGTGGCTCTAATTTCAGGAACAATCGGCATAGGTTCACCATGCTTCATGACTTCAGAAGAGGCTTTTAGGAGTTCATTGTTTTTAACGATATCCCGGGTTCTTAATTCTAAATTTGAGGGAAGTGTATTTGCTTTTTCCGTAAATCTAAGTTGAACTTCGGAGCTTGTAAGGTATCGAAGAAGATCTTTTACACTTTCCAGGTTTTCTTCACGAATATGAATATTCATAGAGTATCCCTTTGTTCCAACAAGAGGAGCTGGCCACAATCCTGTTTCTGAAACTTGAGGCAAGGGCGCGACTCCAAAATCTAAATTCGCTTTTTGATAATCGCCCCAGGACCAATCTCCATTGATGATCATTGCGGCTTTTCCCTCTTTAAAAAGGGCGTTGGCCAGTTCGTAATCACTTTCTTGGGGGACGATACGAAGGTTTTTAAATTTCTGAATCAATTGAAAAGCTCGTTGCGTGGATTCAGTGGCCAAATGAGGCATATTGTTGGCATCTAAAAAGTGCTCTCCAAATCCTTTAATCCAAGGAACGAAGAAAAAAGGTTCTGTCATATTCCAGACCAAACCATAACGATCAATGACTCCATCCTTATCTATATCTAAGGTGTTTTCTTTTGCCATCGCTATCAATTCATCTGTATTTTTGGGAGGTGTTGTTAGCAATTTTTTATTATAAATCAACATGAGGTGGTTACCCACCATATCGCCTTGCATGTAAATATGACCTTGATATTGAATCGTACTGAGTGGGTCAAATTGTTTGAAGAACTCTCCCTCAAATAGATTTTCTAACGGTCGAATAATTCCCATCGTTGCAAAAGGTCCCACCTGATCACTCGGACCATAAATTAGATCAGGTCCACTGCCACCCATTGCCGCCGCTTGAAAAGAGGATCGTAGTTCTTCAGTTTCACGATAAGTTAGATCAATATCAATATGTGGATTTCTTTTTTCATATTCTTCAACAGCGTCAGCAAGAATCGCCCGGTGTGAATAAATCATTTGGTGCCAAATTTGGAGTCTTACTTTTTTAGGAGACGTATTTGTTTCTATTGCTGTCGCAGAGGCGAATAAAGGAAGTGAAATAGACAAAACCCAGGAAATAATTATAAACGAAAAAATATTTATTAAACGTTTCACAGTTTCTCCTGAAATATAACTGTTGTTCTCTCGGGTAGATCAAAAGTTCCAGTTAAGCTATCAAAGTGTGCAGTTCGAAGTCTAGAGTCGATAGCCTCTGTAAACTCAGGTGGCAAGGAGAGATTTTTGTTTTTCAAATTGTTAAGTTGATAACGCTGTTTGCTATTTGTCGCATTAAAGAAAACGATGAGTCTTTGATTTTTTAAATCTTTTGTTTTGTAGGGTTCTTTATTGTCTAGACTCATTGCAATAACTCCAGGGACATACTCTTGGGTTTGATCATCCCAAGGAAAGCTCAATGTTTTTTGAATTTGAGAATAAGAGGGAAGTCTAAATAAGGGAGAGCTTCTACGTATGTTAAGTAATGCAAAAAAATAGCGAGCCGTATCTAATATAGATTCTTTTGATGGGTGTAATTCTGTATTGGCTAAGCGGGGACGCCAAAAGTACCAATCATCAATATTCTTCCAATGAGGAGGAAGTCCAACGCCCCAATTATTTGAATTAAAGGTAAAATCAATGCGATTAAACCAATCGCCAGAGTTGTAACCATCTTGATCTCCGGATCGAGATCGTAAAAGCTCGCCTCCGTTTTCAAAAAAGGGAATCCCTTGAGATAAGGTGACAATAGCAAGTCCTAATCGCAAGGAGCGAACACGTTCTTCTTCGCTGGCTGTATTAGGAAAACGCGAGTCCAATTGAAAAGGGAGTTTGGCTTGGATAGAGTCCCAGATAGAGTATCCATCATGGGCAGAAATGTAGTTGATGGTTTCTTCTGGAGTCAAAGCCAGAGGAGTCGGTGCACCCCGAAAAAAATGTGATTGAGCCGATATCCAATTTTTTTTGAAATCATAAAATTCAAATTTTTTTAAATTTCCAGCCAGTCCAATTTTTATAACGTCACCAAGATGAAGTATTTTTTCTCGTTGTCCCCAGCTATCTATAGGTGTGTTTTTATTAGAGGGGTCATGATTAAAATCATAATAAAGGCCCGTTAAAAAACCTGGATCTGATTTTTCTTTAGAGTTTGTCGTACCACCACGAAGAGCATCCCGCATACGGTCATTGAAGACTCCTAGTCCTGTCCCCCCAGCCCGAGTTTGAAAAAAAGCGTTTCCAGGATGTTTGGCTTCTAGAGAGCCAAACTCCCAAGCTTCACCATAAAGAAGAAGTTTTGCGCCATCCACTCCATCAGAACGTAATTTAAGCTGTCG
>DAIRER010000362.1:0-2795 GCA_036795495.1 Pseudobdellovibrionaceae bacterium
ATTTGGAAATTTTTGAAAATATTTTTTTATAATTTGCTGAGACTCTCCACGAGGAATTCCTAGAGCTTCGGCAAGGCCAAAAGCTCCTTGGCCGTAGGCGATTCCAAAATTTACGGCCTTAGCGATGCGCCGCTGATCCGAGGTGACTTGTTCTAGGGGGACGTTGAACACTTCAGAGGCCGTTGCGGCGTGAATATCCAGATTCTCTGTAAAGGCCTTGATCAGTCCCGGGTCATTGGAAAGATGAGCCAGAATGCGCAGTTCAATTTGTGAATAATCAAGAGAAACCAATTGTTTTGAATCTTCGGAAATAAAAGCTTTTCGTACCAACTGTCCTCGGGGGCTTCGGATGGGGATATTTTGCAAATTGGGCGATTCGCTAGAAAGTCTACCCGTGGTGGTGAGGGCTTGGTTAAAGCGGGTGTGCAGGCGGTGGTGTTGGGGGTCCGCTAAAAGGGGCAGGGGATCTATGTAGGTATTTTTAAGTTTACTGAGCTCGCGGTGTTCAAGGATGAGGGGCGCGATGGGGTGATTGAGTTGTTCGAGCACATCGGTATCTGTCGAATATCCTGTTTTTGTTTTCTTAATGACGGGGAGGCCCAGTTCTTCAAATAAAATAACTGCAAGTTGTTTGGGGCTTGATACATTAAAGGGGTGTTTTGCGAGTGTGAAAATTTGTTCTTCAAGCTGTTTGATTTCAATGGAGCTTTGTTCGCTTAAATTTTTTAAATGATCTAAATCAATTTTAATTCCCCGTTGCTCCATTTTATAAAGAATGGGGATCAGGGGGAGTTCGATTTCTTGAAATATTTTTTCGGCATTCAAGCTTTTTAGATTTTGTTGCAGCTGTTCTTCTAGTTCGAGGTGGGCATTTATAAAATAGGCGACGCCCCCCAGTTCGGCATAGGATTTTTTCAAGGTGCGTTCGTAGACTTTTTTAAAATCCGAACAATCCGAGGCCCGCAGGACATAGGCGGCCAGCATCGAGTCCCAGATGGGTTTTGAATTCTCGGCATTCATTTCGGCCTTTATCAGGTGCCAGAATTCTTTTAGATTAAAACCCTTCCATTGAATATTTAATTTAGATAGAGCGGGTCCAAGAGATTCAGCAGGATTTTCTAGCGTAGGTTGTTTTATTTCTGGGGATTCGTTGGGTGAATTTTCTAAAGTGTAAATGGTATTTTTATGGACAATGTAAAAGCCCCGGGGGTCACTGAGGCCCCAGAGTTCCAGGGGCTCTGTTGTTGTTTCGAGGTCTTTCAATAACTCCTCGGCATTTTTCATGGATTTCATTTGAAATTCAGTGGCGAGCGGGGGCTGTTCGTGGGCTTCGCCATGAGTGGAGCCTTCGGTGTTGGCGAATCCTTCGGTATTTTGTACTTCAAGCGAGAGCTGTGTGTCTTGCGCTTTCTGCGGTTGGGTGTTGTTTTCGTTGAGGGGGCTATCACCCAGAAGGTTTGCTTCGAGGGCTTTGAAATTCAATTCGCGCAAAAGGGTTCGTAGTTCTTGGGTGGCGATGGGTTTCAGTTGATAGGCCGTGAGTTGATCGGGCAAGGGGATGTTGGTTTCAATGGTGACCAGCTTTTGCGATAAAAAAGCCATGTCTTTAGATTGTAGCAGCTTTTCTTTTAGGCTTTTGCTCTGGATTTCATCAATATGGTTATAAATATTTTCTAGAGTTTGGTACTCTTGCAGAAGTTTTAGAGCCCCTTTTTCGCCGATGCCTTTGACTCCTGGAATATTATCAGAGGCATCACCAACGATGGCCAGGTAGTCGATCATTTGGTGAGGTTTGATGCCCCATTTTTCTTCAACCCCTTGGGGCGTGTAGCGGATGTTTTTCATAGTGTCATAGAGTGTGACGTGGGGGTTTACCAATTGAGCAAAGTCTTTGTCGCTGCTAACGATATACACTTCGAGGTGTTTTTTTTCAGCCCATTTTGTGATGGCTCCGATAAAATCATCGGCCTCAAATCCTGGGCTTTCAAAGGTGGGGATTCCTAGAAGCTCGGCCAATTTATAAATATAGGGAAGTTGTTTTTGTAAATCGTCGGGCATTTCCGAGCGGTGGGCTTTGTATTCTGGAAAGATCTCTTTACGAAAGGAGGGTTCTTTGCGGTCGTAGCAAAAAACAAAATATTTGGGGTTTTCTTCTTTAAGAAGGCGACTGATCATACTTAAAAAGCCATAGATGGCATTGACTGGTAGGCCTTGGGGTGAGGTGAGCTCTCGAATGGCGAAGAAGGCTCGAAAAAATAGAGAACTCACATCGACGAGATAGATTTTTTCTTTATAGGGTGTTGCCGTCATCAGTTCTTTTCGGATTCGGGGGTTTTATTGTAGATCTGGTGAACGTCGACCTGATTGAGGTGTTGGTGTTCGAGCTCATTTTCGATTCGGGGGGCGAGTTGAACTTCTTCGGAGCAGATTTCGGCTTGTTTAAGCAGAAATTCTATTTCAGGCACTACGCCATGGTTGGGGTTTTTTTTGCCCAGTTCCCATTCAATGATATCTTGCACTTGAATTTGCAGCCGCCGAGCCAAATCAGACTGCGTCCATCCGAGGCGAAGCCTTAATTCTCGCGTTCGTGTTTTATCCCATTCCATGAAAAGAATTTATAGCCCACTTGAGTGAGCTTATCACCCAGGAAGTTTCACTACGACGCGCCGCCTTCAGTGAAGCGAGAGGAGGCTGATAATCTCAATAAACCATCGTGTTTTTCGTTAATCAAAAAAACCGATGAATAGAACAGATCATTCAAGGAGTGGGAGCAGCTTAAAACGATTAAAGTCTTG
>DAIRER010000363.1:0-2792 GCA_036795495.1 Pseudobdellovibrionaceae bacterium
AAATATGAACTCGAGAATGTTCCTTCATCAATAACTCAACAACTTGAGCCGTACCATCTGGAGAGTTGTCATCAACAACTAGAATATCAATATTTAAATTCATACCCATCAATTCAGGTATCAAAACAGCTATATTTTCTTTTTCATTATAGGTCGGAATAATAACAAGATTTTTCATTCCTTAGGGTATATTCAAACCTGTCGAGAAAGTAAACTACTTTTGGGTCTAACATACTTCGGCTTTTCACTATTAGTATTAACCTTAAGTACAGGTAAATTTAAGGGTTTTCTTAAAAGATTTTCTGGATTCTTCTTTTTTTCAGCCAAAAAGATTTTTACATTTTGTGCGGCTTGATTTTGATTTTTTTTATATAAAATGGGATCAAAACCACAGGATTGACAAATCACTGAAAGCCTCCATCGAGCCTGAACAAATATTTCAGAACAAATTAAAAATAAAACAAAAAATATTCCAGCCCGAGGATCTAGGCCCTCCCAAAGCACATACATCAACAGGAGAGCTCCCAATAAAGAAGCAAAAAAATGCAGAGCCCCCGTCGTTCTACGTTTTGGGATTTTTCTTTCGGATCGACAAAATGCACAATATGTCTTCATCCTTTTATTATGATGGATCTCACCTCATTTTCAACTGGCCTTATTTCTAGTTTTTTAACCATTTTAAGATGTTAGAAGAAAAACCTGTTAAGATACTCTTATGCAAAAAAGAATTTTTAAGCCGAAACAGGTTCATTCAATTTTAGTTTTTACTGTAAATCTTTTTATACTTAATTTCTATTTATCAGCTCAAGCCACTTCCGTTTTTTCAGAAGATTCCTATCAAGAAGTGACCTATGAGGATCTTCTAAAAGAAATCAGCGGTCAAAAAAAACAAGTCATGAAACAAACCTCCATCAGCCCCTTAGACGATGTCAAAATCCATATGGGTCTTGGTATGATGAGCTCCATCACGCACTTTAATTTACAGTCTCATCATTATGAACGTTTCCAAAATGGAATGTCCGTATCCCTTGGCATTGATTTATTTTCTGAACAATGGTTTGCCGAAAGTGTTTTTAAAAACTATGGACTGACAACTCAAGGGGTAGAAAACCTTACTCTTCGAGAATTAGATCTGATTTTAGGATTTAAGAAAAATATGAATAATAACATCGGATACTTCGTAAAATCTGGACTTTCCAATCGTTATTTGAACTTTTCAGACCTCACTAAAAACATAACTCATGATGAAAATTCACCTCATCTGCTCCTATCCACAGGGTTCAACATTTATCTGACACCCCACATGGGTTTAAGTTTTGATATCAGTGGCCAAAGTGCCCTTGTCCAAAGCACCTCCTTAAAAAATGCCGTAGAGTTTGCCTTTCGATTAAACACCTCGCTTTAAGAAAATCTATTGTTTTTTAAAACAAGCTGTGATCTCATCCAATTCATGAAAGATGTTACACCTTCAAAGAACCCGCAACTCGATGGATTATTTTTAGAACTTCGTGAAAATTTATTTTTTATTTTTCAATTTTTAAAAAATCCCGTATTAGAAATCACACGACTTCCAGATTGGAAATGGATCAATCTATTCATTTTACTTTTTGGGATTTCTTTAGCTTCAGGAATTGGCGCTGGGTTTCTCCCCCCGAATCCCTATCGAATTCTCAGTGGGATGATTCTTTTTCCTTTTATGGCACTGGTGATGAATGGATTAACTAGTTTTTTTATTTACTATTTTTTTCAAGTTTTTAAAGGTGTCACACACTCATTTCGTAAAATTTTTACTCTCGTTTTTTTTGCAAATATTCCATTTTATTTATTTGAAATCGGTTCAGGACTGCTTCCACCGATCACGCTGATTGGTTTTGCCTTTACCGCCTTTATCTTGATCGTTGGATTGATCTCGAATTTTTCTCTAGAAAAGAAAATTGCCATTCGATTGATTGGTGGAATCTACGCCGTCATTCTCCTTTTATGGATTTACAATCAAATTGACTCTAGAAGTTCATTTTAAATTTTATACTTTTTTTTAAGGTAATACATCAATTGAACTTAATCCGCTACCACGGAGCTCTCGCTCTGAACTATAAACACCGAAAGCTGCTCGTGCCATAAAAGGCTGCAGGGTAGATCAGGCGACGTTTTAAACACAGGTAAATCTTAATAAGATCGTATGGATTATCGGAGGTGAAGAAAAGTGTCTACGATCTACAACTGAAAGACTCTGTGATGAGTTGGTGGCGATCCCTCAAGTCTCGGCCTCGGCGAGTTATAATGCCTCTGTTTCTTCCGCAATGGCCCTTCTAGAAACCAAAAGACAACAGGGATTGCGTTAGGTAGAAACTTCTGATTTTTACTTTTCAGCAAGAGCGTTCACAATATCATTCAGCTGTCCAAGGTCTGATATATCCTCATATGTTAAAAAACACCTCACAGGTTCATTTTTTTTAAGAGCCTCTTCTTTGCTCGCAAGAAAGTCTACTTGATCAACAGAACCGTCTGGCAGAACACGACCTGTGGCGGCTGCGGCCACAAGTGGACTTTTTCCAAGAAGAATTCTTTTAATGTTATTTAACAATAAAGCAATAGCAAGTGATGCAGACCGTATATCGATCACTTGGACCGTGGGATCTTCACAATAAATTTCATAGTCAAATTCTTTTAAAATAGCATATTCTTGATCTCTAAAAATAAGGGCCCCAATGACCATATTTATTTCGTCTGCAAGTTTACGACCAATATTTCCAAGACCTCGACTATTTGCATTTCCATGGCTGATGGCAGTT
>DAIRER010000364.1:0-2790 GCA_036795495.1 Pseudobdellovibrionaceae bacterium
GAAATGAAGCCAGACCTAGGTCTTATGTGGGGGAGCCTTTTTATGAATGCCAAGAAAATTTTAAAAAAATTTATTAGGAAAGCTATTAACTTTCTGCCAAAGCCATTAAAATACGCTTTATTTAGAAGACTCGTACAATTGCCCGATAACCTCTCACCAGACATAACTTTTAAATTGGCAGAAACAAAAGAAGAACTTGAATCTGCCTTTGGACTTCTGCATGACAGTTATGTTGAAGTTGGCCTTATGAAACCAGACCCCAGTGGGCTTCGAGTCACTGCTTATCATGCTCTTCCTTCAACCATTACTATAATTGGGATTTCTCAAAAGAATGTTGTCGCTACATTAACTATAATTAGAGATAGCCCTTTAGGCTTACCTAGCGATAATTTTGTAGATCTTAAAAACCTACGATTGGGTGGCGCACGCATTGCAGAAATTTCAGCCCTAGCGATCCAACCGAAATATCGTGGTCGACTTTTGTTTTATCTCTTAAAACATATGTATGAATGGTGTGTGCATTATTTGGGTGTAGATCATCTTATAGCTGTTCTGACAACAGACTCTAAAAGTCATGAGCTTTATGAATCTGTTTTATTTTTTAATCCCATCGAAGGAAAAATTGAATCAAACTATTCTTTTTCAAATTTTCGACCAGTGATTGCCGAACATCTAGATTTAAATCATGCCTATGGTCTCTTCAAAAAGTTTTACAATCAAAAAGAAAAAGGGCAAAATCTATACTCATTTTTTACTGAAGAAAAAGTTGAAAATTTAAAATATCCATCTCGTGATTATTTTAAAGTAGACTATCCCGTTATGAATCTTGATCTTTTTAATTACTTTTTTATTCATAAAACCATGGCCCTAAAAAACATGACAGAAACTCAAGTTGAAAAACTAAAAAAGTCCTTTGAAGGATACCCTCTAGAAAAAGCCTTTAAAAAGGTGAGCACCTCAACAAATAATATTATACCCCTAAAAAAACGAGGATCCAATCTGCGCTTTAATATCGCACTCAAAGCTTTTTCTATTGATGAGAATGGTAAAAAAAGTGATATCCAAATTCTGGATATATCAGAAGGAGGAATTCGAATCACTTCAAAAGAAAAGATGGCGGATGCTTTTACTGTTATTGCATTTTTAGGAAAAAATAAAATTAGTAAAATTCAAGTCAAAAAAATATGGATGAAAGATGACGGCGTCGTTGGTTTGTCAATTGAACATCCTGATGAAAACTGGTTCGAAATGTTAGATTATTTTCATAAATCATTTACAAAACCAGAAACCCCGTATTTAAAAAAACTTGGCTAATTTTAATAAAACACCTTCGTTCAACAGTTTTAGGATTTCTTGAAAGTGACTTTTTGGAGCAACCAAAGCCCAATACCAAGTAATATCGATAAACCCATGATCCCTATACGAGAACTTTGAGTTAAATAAGTGGTCCAACCTACAACTAAAGGCCCTAGAATGGATGCAAATTTTCCAATGACATCAAAAAAGGCAAAATATCTCGCCGAAGATGTCCTTGGAACCATCAGTGTGAATTGACTGCGACTTAAGGATTGCACTCCTCCTTGAAATAAACCCACAAGAGCCGCCAAAAGATAAAAGTGAAGGGACTCCGTCATTTGACTCCCAAGAAAAATGATAATGAGGTAGAAAACCAATAAAACTTTAAGAACACTCAGTGCTCCCCACTTTTTAGATAAAGGACCATAAATTAAGGTTGCTGGAAATCCAACAAACTGAGTGATCAAGAGTGCCTTAATGAGGTCTGATTTCTCTAATCCAATACCTATTCCAAAATCCATAGCCATTGTAATTACAGTAAATACACCATCAATATAAAACCAGTAGGCTAAAATAAAATACATCAAAACCTTATTCTGTTTTATTTCCTGAAGAGTTTGAGAAATGGCTTGAATAGAAATTTTAAATACACGATGAAACTGAATTCTCTCTGTTTTAAATAATTTCGGTTCCTGAACTAAAAAAAACAAAGGCAAAGAAAATATAAACCACCATAGGGACACTGTAAGAAATGAAAACTGAACAGCAAATGATTGTGATGGAAATCCAAATAGATGTGGATAAAGATACATAAAAACATTGATCAAGAATAAAATGCCTCCACCTAAATATCCCAAAGAATAACCCAGTGCTGATATCTGATGAAGATCAGAGTCTTCTGCCACTAAAGACAATAAGGAGTCATAATAAATACAACTGGAAGCAAACCCAATCATGGCAAGACCATAAAGAACACTTGCCAAAAGCCAGCTCCCCTCGGGTACAAAAAATAAAAGCCCACAACTGAGTGTCCCCAATAGCATAAATCCAAATGTAAAACCCTTACGATTTGAATTATGATCTGCAATGTAACCTAAAAAAGGACTAAAAAGAGCAATTATTAAACTTGCGATAGATATTGTCGTACCCAATCGTGCGGAGCTTTCTGCAGCTGACACGGAGGTATTCCAGTAATTCTTGTAGAAAAGGGGGAAAAAACCTGCCATAACAGTTGTCGCAAAAGCACTATTGGCCCAATCATACAAGACCCAACCCATGACTTTAGAATTAATTTTTCTAATTTTCCTGAACAATTAAAACTCCCTCATAACATTAAAAGAAATAACCTGAGAGTTTGTATTGTATGTTAAATCCAACTTATGGGATTTAAAGACAATGCCCGTCGTTAACTTTTCGTTGATAAGAACACCTAAGACGGGGCCCAACCATTTTTGATATTTTTTTAATCCATATTGTCGAATCAATTCATTGATA
>DAIRER010000365.1:0-2787 GCA_036795495.1 Pseudobdellovibrionaceae bacterium
ATTTGATTATGATAATTTACCGTATCGATAGTTGTTGGGTTATAAACTACATTTTGGTTAAATTGCCTTGCAAAGTTGCACAGATACTCGTTCCCACAAGAAACCTTATAAGCCCATTTACATAAAACTTTACTGTTTGAGTACCATTTTATAAATGAAAAGAATTTTATATTAATGAATGGGGACGAGGTTTTTATTCCGTCTAAAAACTTTAATATAAATCAAGCTTATCAACAGCATGTAGAAACAAAATCCCTAGCAACACTATTTGTAACTGAGCACGAGGGTGTGGGAACTCGCTTTGGGGGTGTCTGGTGTGATTCGAAAATGCGAGTAAAAGATTTTGGAAAGGGTCCTGTAAAAGAAAATCTTAAGGGGTGGCATTATATCGGTCATATGATTTTATCCCATGAAATTTTCAAATTTATAAACTCCTCAGAGCCTTTAAATATAATTTATGATGTTTTATTAAAACAGATTCAACAGGGTGAAAAGGTTATGGCCTACAATAGCCAGGGGTTGTGGTTTGAAACTGGAAACAAAGAAGATTATTTAAAAGCCCATACTGAGGGATTAAAAATTTTAGCCCCAGAGGCTCAAGAAGAAAAGAGCAAGGAATCTGCCTTGGGGTATAAATTATGGCTGAAGAATCATATTGAGCATTTTCAATCAGTGCCATTTCAAATGCATAAAAAAAATGCTGGGCTTCAGTGGACATCTACAGCTTCAAAAATTTCTGATAGCGCAACACTAAGTGGTTATTGCGTGATTGGTGCCGGGGCGGTCCTGGGTGATGATTCTCATGTTGAGCATTCTGTTGTGATAGAAAACGCTCAACTTGAACCAGGACAACATATTACCAACGAAATTTGGATTTAAAAATCTTCAGGTGGGGGTGGGGTGTTCGGTATTGCCTGAGCTTGTAATAAATTCATGTCAGGATCATAACATCTAGAAATTCAAAAAGTCCTACTGTAGCTTCCCCATAATTAAACAGGAGGAACTATGAATCGAGCTATTTATTCTATTTTCGCTATTTTGGCGTTGGTAAGCAGTGCGGCCAAGGCTATGACCGTAGATGGTGGGAGACTCTATATGGCAAACGCAAGCTATGGTATACTTTGTGTTGTTCAATCCCAGACGGATGTGGAGTCCGCACTAACAGAAGCATTAAATAGATTTAGCGATAAAGTTGTTATTAGAAATGTGAGGGGCGAGGGAGCAGAAAATTACAGTATTCGAAAACCAGTGCACGTTTCCCAGCCGACTTTGATTCTCACGAGAACTGGAACAGAAAAGATGTGCGTGACTATCACCACAATTAAATAGTCTACATAAGACGGTTCATTTGAAGAATTCGCGAGTTAAAACGAAGGGGCTATGTAGATTTTCTCGTGACTAAACTTAATGTATTTCAAGGACCCTCCAGTGATAGTGAGTCTATAGGCTCACTATCACTGGAGGGTAATAAACAATTGAAAAAATTCCAAATTTTTAAATTATATTGAACCGATGTACCTCTCACTAAGTAATGATCATAACCCATCGGATAGCCAATGAGTTTTGCTCAGAGTAAGACCTAATTTCCAATGGGTCTTTTGGTTTGTCTTGTTTCTTCTTATAATTTATAGCAACTCAATTTTAAGATCCAGGGACCTATCATTCGGGCTGACGAAAGTTCTTTGCATCGAATTAGAACAGTGACTCTTCCAGAATCAATACCATGGAAACGGATTTAAAAATCTTCGGGTGGGGGATTGAGAATACCCCCGGGGGCAACGCCTTTGCCACCTAAATCTAGATTTTCTGCTTTTAAATAATCTCGAGAAACAAATTTAACAGAATATCCCGTGCGACCACCTTTAATGCAATTTCCTATAACTGGGGGTTCGGGAACACCGGAGCCGTCTAAATTGGCTTTCTGGGGTGTAACGGTGCACTTTCCAAAATCACTGTCCTCTAGATTGTAATCCGTCAAGTTACTTTCAGACCACCCGGTCAATAAATTCGTCCACGTTTTGCTTATGTAGGACAATCCATCGTTATCAAGATCTAGCTGAATTTTTTTTTCGGCAGCATTCGTTATCACATCACGAATTTGATCTTTTACACTGTAGTTTTCAAACCGTGGGTCTCCTTTATGATAACCTAGATCGGGCTTAAACTGACGGTCAAATTTTTCTATTTTTGGAATAAATTTTTTAGTCAGACGTTCATAATAATTATTATAAAAATCCGGCTCTATAGAATAATATGTTAAATCAAAGGCATCAGGAATCACGCCACTGAGTTCAAGAAAGCGCATGTTAGAGAGTTTTGAATTATCAGTATCCCAGGAGAGCCAATCCATAGTATTTAAAGATCCATCAATTGAAGGGGGCAGGTGAGACCAGTGCCGAAAATGAGGTGGAGCATTGGGATCTATGGGGGCAGCGTCTTTGTTTGGATCTAATTTGGTTATGTTTTTCCAATTCGGATCTAATTCATAAATGGCGCGACCAAATTGTCCCACGACCAGTTTACTTTTAAGTCCGTATTTATCACCAGGAAATCGACTGAAATTGGCCGCGAGCCTTTTTTTATTTTCAATATCATCAAAAAAACTACCGATTTGAGCCGTATCAAAAAAACGCAGAGGAAGCAGGGGATCCGTTAATTCGCCAGAATCAGAGCGAGGGGCTCCGCGCGTCCAACCTGATTGGTACCAGGGACCAATGCGGCCACCAAAGGGCTTTGAAAAAGATTTGGCTTGAAGGGTTATTAAGCCCATGGGCAAAAAGGGAATTT
>DAIRER010000366.1:0-2781 GCA_036795495.1 Pseudobdellovibrionaceae bacterium
TGCCACATTTTACGGAATCCTATTAGCAAATATGATTTTTGCCCCCATGTCTGAATTGATTGCAACAGCGGGTGAATTTGAAGTGAAAGAGGACGAAATGGTCCGGCAAGCCGTTGAAGCCATGATGGAAAAGAAAAATCCACTGATGGTGGGCGAATTGGTCAACTCCTATTTAGCCTCTGAAGACCGTATTAACTTTACAGAAAAAATGGAGTTTTTGAGTAAAACTCAAGTTAGGGCGAGTGCATGAATCAGACTCAACAAAAAAACGAAATTAAAATTCAATCAAAAAGAAATGTTGAACTTTGGATTTACTCCTTTGCTGATATGTATATGATTCTATCTGTATTTTTTATTGCCCTTTCTGTAATCTATGCGGCAAAATCAAAGCAGAAAATGAGTGCCTCAGATATTCCTACAGCTGGTCGAGGCCCCGCGGCTATTGAATCCAGTATCGCCGTCGGTTTTTCTAAAGGAACAGCTGATCTCGAAGTTGAGGCTATTGAAAATTTAAATTTATTTTTACCTGTTTTAAAATCAAGTCCACAGTCTGTTGTAGAAGTTGAAGGTTACGCAGATAATACTCCGGTTAAAAAAGATTCTGACTTTAGCTCTAATTTGGATTTATCAACGCGTAGAGCGGTTCGAGTTTCTGAATGGTTAATGAGTCATGGAGTTTCTTCGTCACGATTGCGAACCATTAGCTATGGAAATAGTTATGTCTATAAAGTTGATGAAAACATGAAAACAAATCGCCGAGTTGTGATAAAACTTTCTCAACGAGGAGCTAATCCATGATATCCTTAAAAGCCGGGTTTAAAAAAGTCAGTTTAGTTTTACTTATTATATCTACAACCTCTTTCGCTTTGGCTGCGGACCGCGTTTCCATGGTGAATTCTAAAATTGTAAATGCTATTTCAGGAATTTTACCGGCTTCGGATTATTTGGTGATTGTGAACCGTTTAGATATGATGGAGGATGGCGGCGACACTGAAGCTGTCACTGATGGAACTTTAAAAGCTCTTCCTGGTTTAACTGTAGGAGTAGATTCTAAAGGCAATGTGGTTCGTCAAGATGCCTTAGGGAATCATTATAATGGTCCCGTCTCAATAGCGGTTTTATTAGATCGAAATGTCAATGCAGAAACTGTAAAAACAATTAAGAACTCTATCAATGAAATTATTGGTGGTGCTCGTGAGTTGGATGAAGTTAAAATCTCGCAGGCAACACTTCGCCAACCTCCCATTCAAGCGACATCTCCAGTCACCGTAAACAATATGCCACCCTCAAGTTCTCAAAACAATATGCAGGATCATTTTAAATTGGCCGCTTTGTTGTTAATGGTGGCGGGGCTCTTTGCCTTTTTAATTGGTCGAGTCATTCCAAAAAATAATGCCGGTCAAAACGCCCCTCGATCCTCTAATAATCGCTCGCCAGAGTCCAGTCCTGAAGAGAAAAAAGAAAACTTTAAACAAGATAACTTTGCAGATCAGATTTCTAAAATCGAACCACAGGTGGTGGGACTCTATTTAATGAAAGCACTGAAGGATAAAAAAATGGATCATGTGGCTCAATGGGGACATTCTTCTTCGGCCTCTCATCAACGGGATGTGTTTCTGTCTTTACCCGCTTGGATTGCGGCCTATATTGAAAACAGTATTGATCGAGATAATGCAACAGTATTAGATACCTTAGAAGTAAAGCCCGAGCAGCTATTAAGAGAAATTACAGTTATAGAAACCAATTTAAAATCTGATTTCTTTCGTGCCGAAGCCTTTTTGATGTGGTTTCCGGCCCAGTCTTTAAGAATGGTTCCTAAAAAATACCAGGCTTCTTTTTCTTCAAAATCTAGATCTACATTATGGCATTATCGAAAAGAATTAGGTGAATTTGTTAAAGCACAGGTGATGTCAGCGGATCAAATTATGGTTGAACCAAGCAGCGAAGAGGTTCAAATTTGTTTTGATGAAATGCGAAAATGGCCTTCTTCTTTATACGTACAGGATCAAAAACAATCCCACGATGCCGTCACATTATGGTCGGATATCATTAATCAATTAACAGAGTTTAGTGCGATTGATGGGCAACTCAAGCAGGCCGAAGCTCATTTATCTAAGGAAGATTACAAAAAGCTTTTACTTCAAATTTGTTATGTGGAGTCACCTATGATGTGGACTCCAGAGTTGGTTAAATCTTGGTTATTGATTGTTGATCCCAATGATTATTTATGGTGGTCAAGTTTAGTGCAGTACCAGCCCCAGTGGAATTTCTCGGAATTATTAAGGCCGATGAGAAGAGCTATGTTTGAATTTGCCCTTCAAAATCCCAGTTACAAAACTTGGAATGAGCAAGAACGTAAAACTTCAAGTGAAAGAATTCTTGCCCAAATGAGACATGTTCAGTTAGGATTTTCAGTAGAGACGCTTGAATTGTCCGCGGCTTAAAACTGAATACGAGGTTTCTTAATGAAGTGTTTATTTTCCATTTTTCTTTCAATATTTATTTCAGGTGTTTTTATTGATCAGGCTCAAGCCTTTTCTGTGCAGCCTTATTTTGGTGGTCTTACGTACACTCATTTAGATGGCTGTTGTCAAAGTTCAGGTATGAAAACGGGCACCGGTGTGCGTGTCCGATTGACCTTAGAGGAAAACCAAGAATGGGATATGTATGGTTATACCGATCGACGTTGGTCTGAATTTGGAATTTTGAAGCCCCTCATGATTCGTGGGACTTACTTTGACAGGGACCCCACTCCTTTTAATGAGTCCGTAAAAGTATCTA
>DAIRER010000367.1:0-2772 GCA_036795495.1 Pseudobdellovibrionaceae bacterium
ATTCTTAACCCTTTGCGTAATCTGAATTTACACAAGATTTCTTACACCACCAATATACCTGATCATTTTATTCAAGAAACAGATTCTACAGATAAAATAAAATCAAAATTAAAAATAAAATATTATTCACCCCTATATGATTTTACTAAGAATGTTGTTGGTATTGCCGTTATTGCTCAAGCGTCAGACTTAGAATACAATAGAAGGGTACTTTCTAATAGTGAGGATAAGGTTAAAAAACTTCACTCGCCGCAGCTTTCTCTTGTCAAAGAACTTTAAATCATCTCGGTGTGTTCGTCGGGACGAAGACCTTTTTTCTTTATTTTTTCAACAAGAGTTGTGCGATTGAGGCGAAGCATCGTTGCCGCTTGATTTCGATTCCAGCCCGTACGTTCAAGTGCCTTTAGAATTAATGCATTTTCATAGGTGTCCACCGCTGTGTTGAAGTCTATACCCTCACTGGGGATATCAAAAATATTTTCAGTTTTAGTTGGGGGTTTTTGTGTCTGATACTTTGTAGGAAGATCAGAAAGTTCAACAAGTCCCTGGGGTTTAAGAATACTCATTCTTTCTATTAAGTTTTCAAGCTCTCGAATGTTTCCTGGCCAATTATAGAGACTTAAACAATCAATAGCTTCGGGACTAAATCCAACAAGACCTCGGCCTTTATTTTTTGAATAAATTTGAATGAAATGATTAATTAAAAGAGGAAGATCGCTTTGGCGTTGACGCAGGGGTGGTACTGAAACTGGAATCACATTCAGTCGATAATAAAGATCTTCACGAAAACGACCCTCTTCGACCGCTTTTTCTAGATCAATATTTGTCGCGGCAATCACTCGAACATTAATAGAAACTGTTTTAGTGCTACCTACGGGTTCAAAACTTCTTTCTTGAAGGGCTCTTAATATTTTTACCTGTAAAGACGGTTCCAGATCTCCAATTTCATCTAAAAATAAAGTACCTCCATCAGCTAATTCAAACCTTCCAACGCGGTTTGAAATGGCGCCAGTGAACGCACCCTTCATGTGTCCAAACAATTCACTTTCTAAAAGTTCAGAAGGAATGGCTCCGCAGTTTATAGCTACAAAAGGATGTAGGGAGCGATCAGAATTATAATGAATGGCACGAGCAATAAGCTCTTTCCCTGTTCCGCTCTCGCCCATTACTAATATAGTGGCATCACTATGAGCAACTCTCTGTACGAGGGAAAGAACATTTTGAATAGATTCGCTTTGACCGATGATTTGATCGAATTTATATGTACGGTGCAGTTCTTTTCGAAGCAGTTTATTTTCTGTTGAGAGCTTTTTATGAACGAGAGCTTTATCTACGACACTCATCATTTCTTCTAAATTAAAAGGTTTAGTTAAAAAATGAAAGGCCCCTTTTTGGGTTGCTCTAACTGCGGACTCAATGCTGCCATTACCGGTTAAAATGATGACTTCGGCATTGGATGAAGCGCTTTTAAATTGCTCCATAAATTCAATCCCATCCCCATCGGGAAGATTCATATCAATTAATGCCAAATCAAAATTTTGACTGCCTTGAGTTAACATTTTGGCTTCTTCAATTTTTCCGGAGGTCACAACGCTATAGCCTCTTCGATCAAAAGCTCTAAAGAGGGATGTTCTTAGTGAGGATTCGTCCTCAACAATCAGTACTCTAGGTGTCATGAACCTTCCTTCCTGGATGGTCTCCAACTTGAGAATTAGAATTCCCATCCAATCATTGGACAGGGTGTTATCCTTAATAGGCTAATGTATTTTTGACGGTGATGTCAAAAAATCCGCGAGAATTAAGGCTTTCTGGACCTAAAAACAGGACGTAAGAAGGTTAATTGGGGCCCTGTTGGGGTTGGAGTCAGTTGAATTTGATGGTCAGAAAGTATTCGAAGGGTTAGCTGATCTGGTTGAATTTGTTCTAGATTTAAAGACTTATTACTGAACGAATAATCAGAGTCATCAATATGGATTAAAACTTTTCTGAATTTTTTTTCTAAAACAGGAGTCTCATCTTGATTCTGTATTGAAATTTCCCATTTTGAATTTGACCCAGAATTGGCATTTGCAATGGTTTTTGCATTAGCTTGGGCTATTTCTTTTTCAATTCTATCGATCACTAAGATTAAGATGTTTTTAAAAGCTTGGGCTAAGAGGTTTGTAGAGCCCATCACAAAGTCTTCCTCTGGAGGCAGTAAAATTTTAAAACTTAAATTTAATTGTTTAGTTTTGAGTGCTAAAATAGAAATAGCACGTTCAAAGGCTTCACTGAGGCTTACGGTCGTTGAGTCTTCTAAATCAGACCGGCGTGAAAAATTCAATAAGTTTTGAACGATATTTTTCGATCTCAAAATACCTTTTTCAATTTCTAAAATATCACTATAATAGGGGCTGTTTTCTTTTAGTTCCGCTTTTATAAGTTGTGTAAAAGAGAGCATTCCACCTAGGGGGTTGTTTAACTCGTGGGCAATGCTGCTACCGATGGTTCCAAGCTCAGCAAGCTTGGCTCTTTCAATCAATTGAGTTTCAAATATTTTACGATCAGTAATATCATGATAAAAGTTAACAAAAACAGATTGATTTTCATGGTCAAATTTTAAACTTTGGCTAAAGACCTCATAGTTTTTATCAAAGTTCAATTCAAATTTTTTCCCTCTATTACAGTTGGGGCAGGGCTCTGTTCTATTAAATAGAATTTGGTAACATTTAAAAGATAAATGAGTTTGATTTTTTGAAAACGAAGACAAGTTGTTGTTTAAGTTGGATTGAA
>DAIRER010000368.1:0-2769 GCA_036795495.1 Pseudobdellovibrionaceae bacterium
TATGGAAATAAATATAGAGCCTTTAATCGATAAAAAAACAGGATACTTTGAAAGCTTCGACAAAACGCCCATCTACTATGAGCTTCGGGGGAGCGGGCAGCCTATGGTCTTTGTTTATGGAATAGCTTGTTTAACAAATCACTGGCACCATCAACTTAATTTTTTTTCTAAAAACCATCAGACTCTTTGCTTTGACCTAAGAGGACACCATAAAAGTAATCCTGTAGCTCATCCTCAAGATTTAACTTTAGATTCACTTTCAAAAGACTTGATCGGCCTACTTGAACATTTAAATTTAAAAAATGTTGTCTTATTAGGTCACAGCTTCGGAGTTCCAATTCTTTTAGAGTCCTATAAAAAAAGACCTGATCTGATTTCAAAAATGGTTTTCATAAATGGCTTTTCTAAAAACCCTTTGGTGAACTTTCTTGGTTTCAATTTTGTTGATCCCTCTTATAAATTTATCAGAGCTCAATATGAACAAAGCCCTCTTTTGTGGGAAACTCTGTGGAAAACGGCAATTGATAATCCTCTTTCTCTTATTCTCACGGGAATTTTGGGAGGATTTAATTTAAATCTCACACATTTTAAAGATATTGAAATTTATCTTAAGGGTGTGGCGAGCCTTGAACTTCATATTTTCTTGAGAATGTTTGAAGAAATTCTCACCTATAATGGAGATGATGTTTTAAAGTCCATTCAGATTCCAACTCTGATTATTTCTGGAGAAAAAGATCAGGTCACACCACCACTCTATCAAAACGAAATGCATCAACATATTAGAAACTCAGAACTTGCTGAGCTTAAGTACGGATCCCATTGCTGTCAGTTGGACTTTCCCGAATATGTGAATTTAAAAATTGAAAAGTTCATTGGGGCTTTGTAGAAAAATGAATCTTCCCATTCTTATTGAAAATGAAAATTTTTTAGCTATTGATAAAGCTACAGGCTTAAGTGTTCACAATGAACGGGCTGACGAGGCCTCTGTACTATCTCTTTTGTCTGATGGTTTTTATTTAGTACATCGATTAGATAAGGAAACGAGCGGAGTATTGCTCTTAGCTAAATCAAAAATTGTAGCGCAAGAGTTAGCCTCGGCATTCCAGGCCCGTGAAACTAAAAAACTTTATTCAGCTGTTTTGCGTGGAGAGTTGAAAACATCTAAATTTGAATGGTCTTGGCCTATTTCAGACCAAGCCGAAGGTAGAAAAAATCCCCAAGGGTTAACTCAAGTTCGCAAAGAATCACTCACAAAAGGGGAGATTATAAGCCAGAATAAATTCTTTTCTTTTGTACGCCTACAAATTTTTACCGGAAGACAACACCAGATCCGAAAACACGCCGCCCTGGCAAAACACCCCATCGTGGGCGACCCACGATATAATGATCCTAAGTACAATCAAAGAATGGCGGATCTTTACAAAACCTCCCGGATGTTTCTTCATGCAGAAGAACTCGAATTTGTATTTCGAAAGGTACCCATTAAGATTCGCTCAGAAACTCCAATTGATTTTCAAAATCTAATTATCTAGTCTTTTAGCTCCACATTCCTAACAGTTTATATCTACAACCGCCCATTCCTAATTTGAAATGCGTCAGTCCAGGGGCTTCGTCGGATTTAATGCCTCCAAGATCTAAGGTCTGCACACCGATTTTTTTTAATGTTTGAATGGCCTTCCATAAAAGCAGGTAGTGTGCATTCGTATGTCGACCGACTTGAGTATTCCAAGACACGCGATAAGAAGCTGTTTTACCATGAATTTGAATATACACTCCAGCCACTGGATCTATTTTTTCATGATAGGCCCATAAAAGAAAAGCCTCTCGAAAGGGGAAAGCCGACTGAATCTCTTCGTAAATAAAAGGGGCACTGGGTCCAATATAATTTTTTTGACTTTTATGTTCAGAATATTTTTGAAGAAAAAGTTCAAGGTTTTTGCCTCGTAGGTCTTGTTGAATTGAAAGTTGTGAACGCTCCGCCTTATGTAAACAATTTCTCCATTTTTGTTTAAACTTATTTCGTAATTCAATCTCGGTTGAACTAAGATCTAATAACACAGTTTCATAACTTTCTATTGATTTTTTAAATCCAACCTGTTCCATAAATTGACAGGCCTCTTCTGAATATCCCCACTCTGGTAACCAGCGTAACTTACGTAAAAAATGATTGGGAAATTCAGATCTAAATAATTTTGCAAATTCTAAAAAATCTTTCAGTGATACAGAATCCTGAAACCATAATGGTCCACGAAGTAGCTCAATAAAATGAATAGGCCCCAACTTAATTTCATAGAAAACAACAAAACCCACCGTTTTACCACTTCGTTCAATGGTGGCCAATCGATGGGTTTTAAAATCTCTTTGTCGTAGCGCCCGAGAATAGGGCCATGCTTGCATCCAATTAGAACGTGGCGCTTGCTTTAAAAGCTCACGCCACTCATTAATTGATCTTGTTGACCAATTAAAACGCAATCCCTCATTAAGGGTTTGATGCTGCGTTTTTGTATGCGATTTTTGTAATATCAAATCCATACTTATTAACACTATTGTCCGATTTTAAAACAATTTTTAAATAATTTCCCTTAACTGGAGATGAAAATGAATCATCATTTTTTCCAGATAACTTTTCTACTAAAACTCCATTAGCATCAAAAAGCTCTACAAAATCATAGTTTGCCTCAGTATCAAACTTTGCAAAATAGATGGCTATTTGCTCAGCTCCTGGAACACTGACCTCATAAGTAACGGCTGCTTTATTAGGGTACGGGT
>DAIRER010000369.1:0-2769 GCA_036795495.1 Pseudobdellovibrionaceae bacterium
AAAAGAAAAAAATGGATCTTTTGTTTTTAGGGGAACTTCCACCGGGTCATCTTTTAGAGGTGGGGTGTGGTGATGGTTTATTTTTAAAGCGCATGCAGGATCATCATTGGAAGGTTGAGGGCTGTGATTTTGATCCTCGCTTAGCACAAGAGGCCGAACGCAAGTATCAAATCTCCGTGCGCATCGGAACCCTAGAGAGTTTAAATTATCCGTCAAACTGTTTTGATGCGCTTGTGATGAATCATGTTTTTGAACACGTGTATGATTCACACACACTTTTAAAAGAGATATTTCGGATTTTAAAACCGGGGGGACGAATCGTGATCGTCACACCGAATGCTCAAAGTTGGGGCCATGCTTTTTTTAAAGAAAGTTGGCGAGGGCTGGAGCCTCCTCGACATTTAAAGATTTTCACACCTCGAGCTCTTGAATCTGTCGTGCACAATTCTGGATTTATTATTAATTCAATTAAAACTACCGCGGTAAATGCCTGGCTCATTTTAAGTGCCAGTGCCGAAGTTCAAAGAAATCAATTTTTAAAAACAACCTACAAAAAACCCAATGTTATACAAATATTAAAAGCTCTTGGCCTTCAAATCATTGAATCTTTACTTAATTGTTTTGGTAATAATAGAGGTGAAGAGTGTGTCCTGATCGCCCAAAAGCCTATTGATCCATAAAACGAACATCTTCATCAATTTATATTTTATCAGACTGTTGTAAGATAAGGATGTTTTGTGGCTGTTATTAGAATGGCCGCACTTCAGTTTTAAAAAGTTTGATATGAAAGATGGTTTATTTTCTTTGTTACCACTTTGCTAATGCAAACTCAGATAGTGGAAGCTATTTTAAGTGAGATAAACCCTGCCGGAAGACTTGAATTTCCAGCAGAGGTTTAATTCAGGATGCGACTATTTTGTGATTGTAGCTTGAGACCATCCAGTGATGAGACTTCTTAAGACAGAGCGTATTGAATTTTGGAACTCTTGGCTTGCCTTTTTTGTTGTGACTCTCCTGGCCGAGTTCTCACTTGTTTGAATATGATCTAAACCATATTTTATAGTAAAATGGTCGTAAAGAAACATCAAATTTCTTATTTCTAATACTAAAGCATTACCATCAATAGATTTTTTTAACTCTAAAGTCGTTTTAAAGTGTTGTTCATCGATACCCAGCTGAGAGTTATTTTTTTTGATGATGACTATCCCACTTTGTTTTAAATCTTCATGAGCTTTTTTTATTGCCTCAGTATCAGATTTATATTCCATTTCAGAAACTGATCTTAAATTGCTATCATCCAATAAAATTGACAAAGCTGCGAGATCATTAATTGCTGATTCAAGTGAACGCTCAATTTTCTTTTGATTTTCGTTATCAAGTATCAATTTATTGTCAGAACCGAGAAGGCCACAGTTTTCACTAAGAAATTTCTGAGACAGGATAATTATGTTAGTAAGTAAGGATTTGCGCTTTATTAATGCAGATCTAGCATCTGTATAGCGAAGAGAGGGAGCTAATCGATCCATACCTTTTAAATTATTATCGTTTTGAGCATTTAATTTGTCTATTTTAGCCTTGGAATAATCAATTCCAAGTTGATATGTTGAACGAGTTGATTCATCTACTTTAAGATCAATTTCAGCACCATCTAAGTCGTCGAATTCTTTCGAATATTGGTCATCAGCCTTCTTAAGGGGTGTATAAACCCACGTTTGTTTTTGAGCAGTATCTACTGATTTTTCCATGCTTGTGTCTACATTGGTATTTTTTTGTTCATCATTTTTTTATCGCAGGCGGTGTTTGACAAGCTTATCATTCCGATCAGCAATGTTGATATTGTTAATTTCTTCATTTTTTAAATCTCCTTTGGATATTGTGTGTCTTTAAAATTCATTACCTAAGGAGGAATATATGCAAGGTCATGCCAAGGATTCATGTTGATTAAATTGTAAATAGTTTTTACAGATTTAGAATAAAATAGAATAAAATAGAATAGAACTAACAATAGGTTAGCTTATGTTGATCATTCTTTTTGTAAAAGTAACAGTTTCTGTCACTTAAATTGCGAAGTACTTGGACTGCGGGTGTTGAAAATAATAGCCACACACGCTGGCCGAGGGGGTCATGGCGAAGTTTTCGGTCAGTCGCACGCCGGTTCTTTCTTCAGCATTAAGGAGCTTCCAGATTTTTAATTTTTGGCTGTGGTTGGGGCAGGCAGGATAGCCTGGGGCCGGTCGAATCCCACGGTATTTTTCTTTAATCAATTCTTCTTTGGATAAATTCTCAGTTTCACCAAAGCCGAAACTGTCACGAATTTTCTTGTGCGTCCATTCTGCCAAGGCCTCTGCAAAACGATCTCCTAAAGCTTTAACTAAAATCGCTGAATAATCATCATGCTGCTGCTCATATTTTAAAGCGAGTTTTTCGACCTCTCCCCCTGTGGAAACAACAAAAAGACCCATATAATCTTCTCGTCCAGAAGATGCCGGAGCAATAAAATCCGCTAAAGAATAATGAATATTATTATTCACCACAGCCTTACGCTGTTGACGTTCAAAATGAAAAGTTTCTGTTATCGTATCAGCTTTCGTTGTTACGTCTGTTTTGACTTCAACTTCAGATTGAGTTTGTTCTTCGCCATTAGCTTTGTCCTCACCCACTTTTAAGGTCACAACTTCATCCTGAGCGTGAGCAGGAAAAATGCCGACGATGGATTTGGGGTGAAATAATTTTTCAGAGACAATTTTCTGAAGCATTTTCTGGGCATCC
>DAIRER010000013.1:0-13899 GCA_036795495.1 Pseudobdellovibrionaceae bacterium
ATCCAATCAAAATCAATGGTTTCGTCAAACAGAAATGTTTGAAGTCATACCACCCTCACCAACAAATTAAAAAAAAGGAAAAAAATGAAACAAAAAATTATATACTTTAAATCCATAGCACTTTTCTTGCTACTTTCTATTATAACTCACCCGGCATTTGCTAATCGCCTTCAAGCCGCGGCCCAAAGAGGTAAAACAGAAGTCATGCTAATTGCGCAAACAGGCTCCGTGATCGGAATTGTTGCTGGTGGGCTATTAATGTCCCTCGGTGCTGGGCAACTTGGAAAAATGGTACTTGTAAGTGGAATCGTGGGAGCGGCCGCCATTTTCGGAGGTCCTGCACTCATTGAAGTTATGCGTAGTATTTTTGGGGCTTAATATGAAAGAACCCTCAAGTCATGTGAATAATAAATCAGTATTTTTTGGATTATCGTTCTCTGATGTGTCCTCATTAGGGGCTATGCTTTCTATATTATTATTTTTAAATAAAGAAATTTTTAAAAATTTAAATTTTTCATACTGGGCCCTTTCTATGACCGTATTTGCTGCGTTTTTACTAATTCCCATTAGAATAAAATATAGAAGAAAAATCATTAGAGATTCAATTAAGTTTTTTTTAAAAAAAAGGATTCTTCATGCTCCCAAGCATCATTGATTCTATTTTAATAGAGGATCTCACAATTATTGCCACATCCAGTGGATGCCTATGTGTCGGATATGAGATTCATATTCAAGATGCAGAGTCAGATAAAATTGATTTTATCGAAGATGAAATTATCAATTTCATAAGCCAAATATCAAATCAAATCCGCGTGCGTTTTATTCTGGATAGTACACCTAAATATAATTCAAAAAATCATTCCAGAGAAAATGCAATTAATCAGATAGGTTTTGTTGAAAATAAACTTTATGTTTTTTTTGAAAAAGATGCTTCCTTATTAACTTCAAGCATTAGGCAATTTAAAAACTTATTTTCACCCATGAATTTACTAAAAAGTGATATAAAGACTTTTTTAAGTGAGTTTTCTATTGATGGATTAAATAACATTGGATGTGACCCAAGGCCTTTAAAAAGAGAAAATTATGATCAATTTATGCCAAATCTTGATCAACAAATCAGTCATAATTCGGGCTGTATTCAAAGCGGTCATGAGTATTTTGGTGTAATTAAACTTATTAAACAAGCAACTCACAAGATCTCATGTTTTACGTTAAGTCAGAATAAAGATAAACTCTCCCTTCCTTATAGATACGTTGTTACTTTAATGACCGAACCAAGTGTGAAGTCAGAACGAGAGCTTCGTCAGAACTCAAATCAGGCCAGTGCAGGCGAGGATGTGATCGCGGCCAATAATTATATCAAAACTCAAAATGATATGAAAAAAGTTATTTCTGAAGGAAAAATTTTTATCTCTATTGAGGCTCAGTTTATTTTAATCAGAAATCAAATAACAGAGCTCAAAGAGGCCGCCTCTGATTTAGTAAATACCCTAAGACCCCTTGGAAAGTTCTACTTAGAGTCCGTGGGAGTTGAAGAAGCTTGGAGGTCTAGTCTATTAGGAGAAATTCAGCATTACCCCTTTAAAGAACTTGATGAAATTACGCCGTCTTATTTACCTATTTTTACCTTTGGAAATTCTAGTTTAAAAAGAAATTTTATTAAATCATCCCTAGTATTACATAGACCCGATGAATCCATTCAAGGAACATCTCCATTTGAAGAGGGTTATGAATCCTATTCAGCCTGCATCATTGGACTTCCAGGAAGTGGAAAGTCTGTTTTAGGAAACATGATGACACGGGCACTTTATTATGACGAAAAAATAAACATTGTAAAACTCGATGTCGGCGGAAGTCATTCTAGAGAAACCCAAATGCTTGGAGGCATAGAGTATGAGTTTACAATTGATAAACCAGGTGGGTTTAATCCGTTTTCAATTATAAATAAAGCTGAGAAATCTAAAGATTTAATACAAATACTCTCTACTTTTTTGGAAACTCTTTTAAAAGAAGATCACGAAGTCTTTATTTCCAAGGATTTAAAGGCGGATATTGAGAAATCCCTTCAATTCTATATTGATCAAGGTCCAGTAAATCCATCAATTGATGATTTCATTTTAAAATCAAAGGACCTTATCCCACGCATTAAACTTTTAGAACGATGGTCGACAAGAGGAATTTATGGCAATGCTTTTAAGGAAAACCCTCATGAACCCGCACATAATAATCGACTAAAATATTTTAATTTCTCTAAAATCTCTCAAGCCTTGGATGGTGATTTTTCTCAAGGAGGTTTGGCCTCTGTTATGGTCGCCTTTAATTTTGATATGCTTTTTAATCGTCAAGGGCGGCGTTTTGTATTTATGGCCGACGAGGTTCCTGTATTTATTCAAAAAAGTTTTTCGTTTTTTGATTTATCCATTTCAAACATAAGAAAGTATGGAGATGGATTTATCACAATAGCTCAAAAATCAGAGCATTTCATTGTTCGTGATAAAAGTTTACTTGAAGCAAGCCCCAGTAAGTTCATTTTTACGCTCGATGCTAAAGATGAAGTTTTCTCCGATAGAACCGGCGTCAGTGAAGCTGATGTTATAAAAATTAAAAACCTAAAACGTGTTCAAGGTAAATACTCAGAGGTTTTCCATGTAGATAATCTAGGGAAGCGGACCTACCGGATTGTTTTAAGTCCTCATGAGTATTGGTCCTATACCTCAAAAAAAGAAGATAAAGATAAAATTCAAAAACTAATGCAAGCAGTCCCTGGTTTAAAAATAGAGGAGGCAATGAAATGTATAAGTTTAAAAGTCTAATTGGTATTTTACTTATTTCTATAAAATCTGAAGCTTTAATGGATTATTTGGCAAAAAAATCTGAAGATGTTTTAAAAACCGCCATGTACGCTGATGCGATAGCTGATCTTATAGGTGAAATCACGCCCGATACAGAATTAGAAAAAAGAGCGAAAAGTACAAGAGATTTGGGTCTAAAACTAAATCAGGATCTTAATAATTTATACTATATCGGAGAAGATACGAAAAGTGTCCTAAATGGACCTGATTTAGGAAGTGAAAGTCTAGAGACAAATATCAGAGCATCTACAAATTATATTAGAAAAGTAAAAAGATTAGGATTAAAAGTAGCAGCCCTTGGAACCGATGGCTTCACAGCACTTAATTCACTCCAGACGAACGAGACCCTCGAACAGATTAGAAAAAACCAAGCCCTAGAAATTGCCATTGCTCAAAGTCATGCTCAAAAACAAATCGTAAAAAATGCCATGGAAGAAGCAAAAATGAGAAATTTTATCGCAAAACAAAGATCTATTCGACGGGTCAATAACTCACAGGTGATGTAACAAAAATGTTTTCCCCTCAAGAACTACACACAGTCAGCATGAAAGTATTTGAAGGTGTGGCTGTCCCCACGAGTTGGTTTGTTTTACCATTATTTTTAATTCGTGTTTTCTATGCTCAAATCACAGGAGATAGTTCTGAGGTAAGATCCGCAATCAAGGGCGTGTTATTATATTTTATATTGATTGCATCGTTTAGTGTTATTTTAGATCTACTTTTACAAATCCCACAGAGTTTTTTACCTGATTTCTCATCACGAGCTATTTCAGAAAAAACTGAGAACTTAACAAAAGAAGAAGTCGGTAAATTTGAGCTTGTATTAAAATCCTCTCCAGAAATTTTAATCTATGTCATGGAAAGCATTTTAGCCATTGTGTATTGGATCATGCTGATTCTTCATATCCTGGTAATGGTGTTACTCAGCTCAATGGCTCCAATTATTTTTTTACTTTCTTGTGTATTAAATATTGGTGTACCTGTAAGGGTATTTTTTGGATTAATCATAATGTCTTCAACCTGGCCCGTGATGTGGTACGGATTTGATCAATCCCTTATTTTTATAGAAAAAGTAATTCCTGATCAGTTTGGAAAAATTGTATTAGAACTTCTTTTGACCATATTAAAGGGAATCGGACCCTTGTCTGTAGCCTATATGAGTTTAAGCTCTGGTCCTGGGAAATCTCTAGTTTCTGCTGCATCTAAGGGCTTAGGATTTGCAACAGGTGCATCCTCAAGTTTAGGTGGAGCATCTATGGGTGCGATAAAAAGTATCCCAATTAAGGATGCATTAAATGGATTCAAATCAAGAACAAATGGCGCAATGAGTTCTTTAAAACGAATAGAAAATAATGGATTAAATAACAATTCGGAAACATCAGGGACAAATAATGGACAGAATCCAAAAGAAGAGAATAAAACAGAAAATGCCGAAAGTTCTAAGGGAGTTAATAATCAAAGAACTCAACCTCAAGAAAAAAAATTAGTTGCAGAAAAGGTAGAAAACCAGGGATCGAAGGGCTTGAATAATCTTTCTATCGGTTCAGAAAGTCACTCTGGGATTAAATCTGGCATTCAATCTGATACTCAATCTAGCTTAGGTCCATCGAACGTGAATCAATCTGTTTCAGAAATACCAAAAAAGCAGGGAGATCTACCTATTCAGTCCGCTGATCAATCACTGAACGTAAATGATCAATCGAACGGGGTAAAGTCAGAATCAATTGATTTAAGTGAGAAAAGTATTCATCAGGGTAATGCAATACAATCAAAAATTCCGACGATTACATCGCCCGGAGGGATAAATTTAAATAACCAAAGTCAATTAAATCTTAGCGAGTACCATGGGTTTGGTGGTGATGAACTTGAGCTATTAAACCATAAAATTAAATCTAAAAAATTATAACAGGAGAGAATTTATATATGGCTTATTTTTATTTATTTTTAAAAAGAAATCTAATGGTTACGCTTACATTTTTAAGCTTCTTGCTTTGTTTTTTTAGCGTTGTCGTAATGAATAGGGCAATTAGAATAGCTCAAAATCCAATTCTGATTGCCATAGATTCAAATGGTACAAGGGTTGTCTCTCAGAGCGTTGACCCCATTTTTGATACTGAGGCCATTCAGTTTTCAAAAATGTTTGTATCAAAGCTTTATAATTTTACACCAGAGACTTTTAAGGAAAATGTGGGCTATGCCTCAACATTTTTTAGTATAAATTTGTGGCTCGAGGAAGAATCTAAATTTTTAGAACTTATGAAAAATGTAGAAAAAGACCAGATTTCTATGAATACAAAATTAGAAAGAATAATTAAAAATTCTGATCTGGAGTATTTACTTGAATTAAGTATGAGAGAGACCACAAGGCTAAATTCCGAAGATAGACGTGTGAGTCTAAAGTTATTCATTGAGCGTACACAAAGAACTAAAACAAACCCATATGGGATTGAGGTAAATCGTTATGAAGAAAATGTTATTAATTAATTTCTTAAATTTATTTATATATTCTTTAGCTCTGGCTAGTCCCAATCGGATACAAAGTGTACTCTTTGATAAGGGTAAACCACACAAGATTTTCATGCATCCAGGTCTTGGAACCGTTGTGAGTTTTCCCTGTTTTGTATCTGATAGTTTTATCGGGGATGACACACAAGTTGAAGTGAAGCCTAGTCCTAGTACAAGAAAAAATTTACTTATAAACTTAAAACAAATAGCAACTCGTGCGACAAACCTAATTGTTAGATGTGAGGGTCAAAGGACCCATTTTGTATTAGATCTAGTGCCATCTCGTAGACTTCATCAGGACATTTTGGAAATCAGAGCAAGCTTTGGAAGGGCCGAAATCATAGAATCAGAGTTATCACAAAATACTCCTGAAATCGTAAAAAAGAACTCTCAGAAAAAAATTATTGTTCAAAATCCTATTTTACTTGAAACCAGTAAGGAGCTAAATAAATGACTCTATTTTTAATTTATTTTATTCATCAATCATTTGCAGCGGGTACTGGGTCAATTGAAATTTTCAACAACAAAGATCAAGTTGATCAAACTCAAGAAGAAATAAAACCACCTGAATCATCTAATAAAAAAGCGATTAGAATTATTAAAAAATCATCTAGAGTGGTTTTAAATCCAAGTAATGAGGAAAGTAATATTCCTGAATATTTTGAGTATCATAATATTTCTGAGACGAGATCAAAAATTGTTTTATCCACTGAGACAAAACAAGAAAGGTTAATGTCCGTAAGATCTGGTGACATAGTAGCTATTGAAATAAAACATTCCATTATAGCCTTTCCTGACGAGAAAGCTCCGGTGGTTGGAGTGATTAAATCAGGGACTCTTATTGGGGCAAAGTTATTTGGTAATTCCAGCCTAGAGAAGAATTCAAAACGAGTATTTATAGAGTTTGAACGTGTGAGTTTTGATGGTTCGACCTATGAATTAAAAGGTTCAGCTATTACTGATAATGGGACTCAAGGTTTTCAAGGAGAGTATCATACCCGAGAGGGTGAGTACTTTGCTGGTGATTTTATTTCTAGCTTTGTTGCAGCCTACTTTGATTCCCAAATTCCAAGATCTACAAACGCCTTTGGACAAATCCAGGAAGATAAAAGTGTAGATTCTGCCTTTAAAAAGGGCCTTGCCGCAGGTGCCATGAGTTCGGCTGAGAGATTTAAAGAAAAACTTAAAAAATCGCCAGAGTTTTCTGAAATTTCAGGTCCAATCACGGCAAAGCTTTTAATTTATGAGGGCGGTCAAAGGCTTTAAAAATTTTCAAGAAATGATCAAAATTAAATTAATAAATAAAAAAGGAGAACAAAAAAGATGAGCAATTCAAATAAAAATACGAGACTAATTTTTATCACTGGTGACAAAGGAGGTGTTGGTAAAACGACAACCGCTCGGGTTGTTTCGGATTATATTGAAAGTAATGAAAATAATACCTATTTTTTTGATACTGATAAAACCAACGCTACATTTAAACGATTTATTGGAGATCGGTGCAATCTTTTAGATGTCGATAAAGAAGGTGCTATGGATGAATTAATAAACATGGTTGTTGAATATAAAAAAGGCTCACAAATAGTAATCGATTGTGCAGCAAGATCCTTGGATCCAATTCTTGATTGGATGGATCAAATTGGGTTTGAAAGTATCATTAAAGAAGCTAGCCTTGATGTGGCCTTTGTTTTTGTTCTAGGGTCAGATAAGGATTCATTGCAAATCTTATCAGATCTTTTCGATGATATTAATGCATTTTCAATAAACGCAAAATATTTCATAGTTAAAAACCTAGGTAGATCTACTGATTATACTCAGTACGATAATTCGCAGTTACGTCAAAAGATTTTATCCACTGGTTCTGTTGAATTGGAGCTTCCCCCCCTATTAGAAAGAACATTTTTAGCCATTGATCGAAACAATGTGAGATTCTCTGAACTGGACACTTTATCTTCTGATAAATTGACAATTACGGATAAACAAAGAGCAAAGTCTTTTCTAAGAAAATCGTTTGAAACTCTATCAGGAACAAATTTATGATTAATAATTTCCCAGAATTTAAAAAAATACAAGAGCGAGACGTAGAAAAAAATTTAGAGGTACATAAATCAAAAGAAGATGAAGAAAAGCTTAAATTAGAGTTATTTAATAAGTATAAGATTGATTCCAATGATCCAATAATTGGTGTAATCGATTATTTAGATCAACGATTAAAGAAAACAGAAAGTGCTTTTAATTTATTTCAAAGTAAATACGATGATTCTTTTTTAAAGATGATGATTTTAACACTTGAAAATCAATCTAAACACATTGAAAAAATTAAAGTTTCCATTGGAGTTATCCCGACTCTATTTATTTTGATGGGTGTTTTCGGGTTAGGATTTTTTGTGCATGATCTTTATAAGAAAATAGAATCAAAAATATTTCAATTACCTCGAGTCTCGACTGAAAATTTTGAAAAAAGAAGCACCTATTTTATAAGTAATGGAACTGTAGAGAAGGTTTTTGAGGAAAATGGAGTTTATAGAATTGAGGTAAGTCATGTGGTCAAAAAAGGTAATGGTAAAAACTGAGCTTCCTTACAGTTTGATGTTTAAAAAAAATTTAAGCATCTCTCCTAAATGGAATTTAAATGAAGTTTTATTTAAGTTTTCTCCATTCTCGAAGGGTTTTACAATTAGTGATGCTGTACGTGGTGTTCAAATCTTTGGTGGAACGGGATCTGGTAAAACGAGCGGAAGTGCAAAAAAAATTGCCATTTCATATCTAAAAGCAGGATTTGGTGGATTAGTACTTTGTGCAAAAAAAGATGAAATGGATTTATGGAAAAGTCTCTGTAATGAGGCCGGACGTAGTGATTCTTTAGTTGAATTTTCTCTTGAAAGTGTTCCGGCATTTAGTCTTAATTTTTTAGAAATTGCACAAAATGAGTTTAAGGATGTAGGAGCTGTATATAATATATTACAGCTCATTAAGGTCGCAATGGGACAAAATGTAAAAGATCTTGTATCTCAAGGTGATGGAGATTTTCACTATTGGGAAGCTGTTTCAAATCAATTGTTATCTCATGTTATAGCTGTGTGTTTATATTCAGATAAAACATTTACAATTGATTTAGTTAGAGACATTGTGCAATGTTTACCAAAAGAGGGTTCAGAGACAAATCAATTTTTTAAAAACATTGAAAACTCAACCCCGACGAATCACCTTGAAGAAGTATTAGTTAAAAATAGAAATTCAAAAATAAAAAATGAAGATATTCTCCTTATTGAAAGGTGGCTTTATGCTGAATACTCAAAACATGCAGATAAAACACGTGGTTCTTTAATTAGCTCTGTTACCAGTAGTTTTGATTCACTCCTTAGGGAGCCTTTTAAAAGTTTATTATTTAATGGAAGACCCATTACGCCTGAGTGGTGTTTTGCTGGTGGAATTATTGTTGTCAATGTGCCCGTACACCAGTACGAGGCCAGTGGAAAGTTAATAAATTTAATTTGGAAATATATCTTTCAAAAGGCAGCTCAAAAAAGAGATGTGAGTCAAAAACTTAGACCAACATTTCTTTGGGCGGATGAGGCTCATCATTTCGTTTCTCATTTCGATAGTGAATTTCAAACAACTGCTCGTGCTCAAATGATAGCCACAGTATATATTACTCAAAATTTATCAAACTATAGAAAAGCGTTAGGTTCTGGTAGTCAGGGCGATGACTCAACTCTTTCTTTGCTGGGAAATTTAAGTAATAAAATTTATCATTCAAATCCAGATTTAGAAACAAATACGAAAGCTTCAAAGGAAATAGGAAAGGGTTGGATTAAGCGAAAGAAGCCATTTATTTTTAATGATTTACTTCATACAGATGATAAAGAATTACGACCATTGAAAATATTTGAATATTTTTTACAACCAGAGGATTTTTCACAACTCGCCTCAGGCGGATCAGACTTTAAGTGGCTTGTAGAGGGCGTCGTGCATTCTCCGGGAAGTAATCGATTTGGTAGAAAAAAAGATTTCAAAAAGTGTAGATTCTATCAAAAAAAAGAACCATTTTACAAAAGAAGAAATTTTGAACATTGCCGTCCATCAGTAGATTTCCATGAGTATATTAAAAACTTTTAGAATAATTAAGGTGCAAACACTGCAATTAAGTGTTTTCTAATCGATGCCATTTCTATTTCAGTTGCTTCTCCCATTTTTTCAATAAATCTTTCTTTAGAAATAGACCTAATATGTTCGATGCAAGCTTGGCTTTGTATAGTATTCACAAATAAGTTCACGCGAGTAGGCCAATCCTTTGTTGATCTGGTTAAGGGTACAATAATAATTGTTTGAAGGGCTTTATTCATCGAATTTGGACTAATGATTAAACAAGGTCTTACTCCGTCTTGCTCGCTGCCACGAACAGGATAAAGTTTTACTTTCCAAATTTCACCAACGAGGAGCTTTGTCATCATCATCCTCCAAGTCAGCGTTGAGCCATTCTTTGTCTTCAGCATTTAGTTCTGTATCTTTAAATTTCCATTTACTATGATGTGGCAGGTGTGAGTCTAATATAACTTTGTTATCGCCAATAGAAGTTACGTCAATGATATCACCTTCTGAAATGTTTAAAGTATCTTGAATTTCTTTTGGAAAAATTACGCCTAGTGAGTTTCCGACTTTCCTGATTTTTAAGGTAGACATTAATGACCTCCTTAGATAGTTATAACAAATGTTATAACATTATACAAGTCATTTCTAAAGATTATCGTTGGCTATACGGAATTCGCCCTTTTTTCTCTTTCTTCGGCTATTTAATGAGCTCTGGGGCTGAGTACTGGTTTGAACCTTTTCTATAACCTCTATTTTTTGATCTGTATTAGTTTCAACCCCTGGTTTTTTAGAAACCTTCTTTTTCGAAAGAATTTCAGTGTTAAAGTAATCTGCAAATACCAATTTAGGTATTTTAAAACCATGTTCATGAAGTCCTTTTAGAATTAATAGCCGAGAAGCCCCTAAAAAATAAGCTTCACGGATCAGGGCTTCAAATTCACAAATCTCTAAGAGCCAGGTCTCCTTTTTCTTCCTACCACTGATTTGAGCTGCCTGAAGTAGGGTCTTTTTAAGGGCTCTCTTGTTAATTTTCTTATAATTTTTGGCTTTTTTGCTTTTGCTCATTTTTAACGGTTAACATGGTTTCGGTAAGGTTTAAAGTTAAAAAAGTAAACAATAAAAATCGTAGAAATGAATTAATTTGAATTTATTTAGTCTTTTTTGGTTTCCTAACCTGTTAGGGGATAGTGTCAAGCATCTATTTTTTGACTTTTTGGAATTTCGTATATATTTGTTAAATGTGATAACTTTTAAAGTTCAGAAGGAAATTGAAGCAGCTAAAACTTATTTTGATGAGCATTTAACATCAAATGAGTATCCATTAGATCAAGAAGCTGGAGATTCAGCTTCTGAATACCATTCCGAGGCCGGGCGAGTTCAAGGTAAATGGGTTGGAAAGATCGTTAATCGCATGGGTCTATCTGGTAAATCCTCCGTCAATAAAGAACAATTTGAAAACCTCCTTCAAAATAAGCATCCCCTAAACGGCACCCAAATCACTCCGCGAATGAAGGCAAAAGGAGAGCGAAGATTATTTTTTGATGCGACCGTTTCCGCTCCAAAGTCGGTAAGTATTATGGCCCTTACAATGAATGACCGTCGTCTACTCGAAGCACATGAAAAGGCGCTAAACATAGCTATCACTGAAATGGAAAAATATGCACAAACAAGAGTCCGAACTCACGGACGAAACGAACTCCGAAGGACCCATGAGGTCCTTGGTGTTCAATTCACACATACCACTTCCAGATCCCACGACCCACAACTCCACACACATAATGTAATTTTTAATGTGACTTTTGACCAAGAGGAAAATCGATATAAAGCAATTGAGTGTTTTTCTATGTACGAAAGAAGCAATTATATTACTGAAGTTTATAGAAATGAACTGGCTCGTGAAGTTATTTCTTTAGGCTATGAGATTGAAAAAGTTAAACACGGTTGGGAAATCAAAGGTGTTGATAAATCCATTTGTGAACTTTTTTCTAAAAGATCTTCGGATATTAAAGAAACGGCTAGTCGCATGGAAACAAAACTGGGGAGAAAACTCACAAATGCTGAATACGCCCATATTTCTCATCAAACTAGAAAGGCTAAAGATAAAGACCTTACTCATGAAAAAGTACTTCAAATGCAACGGAGTCAACTTCAAGAAGTAGATATTAAAAATTTAAACGAACTACTTAATGGTGCTATTAAAAAAGAAATGGATTTAAAGAACGATTCAAATAAAAAAAATATTCATCCTTCACTCCCTAAAGAAGTTTACGCCGTAGAGCACGCAGTAGAAAGTGTTTTTGAAAGAGTCTCCGTTGTAAAAGACCACGCTCTTTTAACAAAAGCTCTTTCTTCAAGTTATGGAAATTTAAACTTAGATAATTTAAAGTTTCATTTGAATTCCCATAAAGATTTAATCATTTTACCAGAAGAAGAAAAAATTGCTCATCGAGATCATTTACTCATTGAGCATTCCTTATGTGATTTTGTTCTAGAATCTAAAGGGAAATTTGATTCGATTCCAACTTTAAAAACTAAAATTAATTCTCTAAGAGTTGACCAAAATGAGGTATATAATGGCGTCCTTAATTCAAAAGATAAAGTCACGGCCATTAGAGGTGGTGCTGGGACTGGAAAATCTTATTTAATTTCAAAATTAGTTGAAACATATACTGAAAACAAAATGCCAGTACTTGCTATTGCACCCACAACAGGTGCTACACAAAACATAAAAAATGACTTAAAAGTTGATGCAATCACTATGCAGTCCTTTCTCACTAATTCAAATAAGCATGTATCTGATTTAAAAAATGGGGTTTTAGTAGTTGATGAAGCGGGACTTATTTCAATAAAAGAAATGAAAAATTTATTTGATATTTCTAAAGATCAAAATTTTAGGATATTACTTATTGGAGATACAAGGCAGCATCATGCCGTAAAGGCAGGAGACGCCTTAAGAGTTCTTGAACGTTATGGAGAGATGAGTTCCTTTGATCTAATAGAAATTACAAGACAAAAAGAAACCCTTTATAAGGCAGCCATCAAGGATTTATCTCAAAAAAACTTAGATCGAGCATGGAATACATTTGATCAAATGAAAGTAATTAAAGAGCTTACTGAAGCTTCGGAAATTCGAGAGTCCATTGCAAAAGAGTATCTGGAAAAAATAAAGGAACATAAATCAACGTTAATAGTAAGTCCAACCTGGGAAGAAATTAAAAATACTACCTATGAAGTAAGAAACACCCTTAAAAGAGAAGGAATATTAATTGAGAATATAGCTATTGAAAAAGATACTTTTGCTTCTATAGGTTTAACTGAGACAGAAAAAAAGCACCCTCAATCATTAATTCCAAAGGATCACTATATTACTTGGCAAAAAAATTATAGTTCTTTTAAGGCAAAAACTCACTGGAATATTGTTGAAATAAAAAACTCAATTTTGACCATAGAAAATAAAGGAATTATTAAAAATATAGAGCTAATAAATATAGACTCAAGATTATTTGATGTGACAGAGAAGAAAAAAATTGAAATCACTCAAGGTGAGAAAATACTAATACAAGGAAACTTTAAGGATCTTAAATCAAAAAACAATAGCCTTATAAATGGTGAAATTCTAACTGTTGAAAAAATATTGGCAGATGGTGGTTTTTTAACTCAAGAAGGAAAGCATATAAAGAAAGAATTTGATACTTTCGACTATGGCTATGCTACAACCTCCTATGGATCACAAGGTAAAACTTGCGATCATGTCATCGTTTCGATGAACATCGGATCTGGAAAGGCTCTATCTTTAAATCAATTCTATGTATCTACATCCCGAGGAAGGGAGTCTTTAAGTATTTATGTCGATGACAAAGAATACATGAAAGAAAAATTAAAAAATCAATCCACGCGTGAATCCGTTCATGAATTCTTGAAAATTAAATTTACACCAAGTCTCACAAAAAGAGCCTTAGATAAAGAAAATCAACTCAATTTGCAAAAGCCATGGCTAGATCGTGCAAAAGAGTTTTTTATCGGACTTAAATCAAAAGCGATTGCCAGAAACCATCGAGAAAGATCCATCGACAGATGAAAAAGCTAAACCGCGGACAAAAACAATGACAACAACGATGTTTTGTTAATGTTTAATTTCGCCCGCGGTAGGTTAATTTTAAACATGTCGAAGTTAATTTCAATACAATTTTTATACAAAAAAGATTTTTGACTCAATCATTTTAGAAATTTCAATATTTCCCTCTTTCAATTGAGTTATTATCTTTTTTTCGTTTGAAAGATATTGAACTCTGAACATAGCTTCACACACACATGTCCGAATCTCATCCATAGACTCGTCAATGGGTTGGATTATATCCAAATACTTTTTGCAACAATCATTCATTTGTACCTCTTGAAACTAATGTTGCAAATTAAAAGCCAAAATATTCTCTGATTAAATGAGATCAGA
>DAIRER010000370.1:0-2766 GCA_036795495.1 Pseudobdellovibrionaceae bacterium
GTTTTCAGGTAGCAAAAGTTGAGTTCAGTGAAATTACAGAATTAGTATTGAAGATTCAAAAGAATTTACAAAAAAATGTTGAATGGAAAGCTTTGGATGTTACAAAAGAAGAGCTTGAATCTCATTTGGAGCGAAAAATCAAAGTTCAGAAATATTTAAAATTTAAATTAAAATCCCTTGTAAGTATAATAACAGATCAAGATTTGCGATCTTATTATGATAAAAACACTTCAAAATTGGGAAATGCAGAATTTGAAAATGTAAAAGAAAATATTCATTCGTATTTATTAAAATTAAAAAATGAAGAGCAGATGAGGTCCTGGTTAGAAGTCATAAAGAAGAAATATAAGGTCCAGGTGTTTTAGTTGGAAGAATGAAACAAAATAATTTACTAAAAGTCAGATCTTTAAAACAATCAGATATTCCCCAGGCTCAAGAAATTATACGTTGTTGGGAGCCTCTTTTTTTAGAAAAAAAAGCACAATTTCTCTGGTCAGAGTTAGATATTCGGGACGAAATTGAACAACAGATGGCGGTGGGAGGATTTTATAATGGACAATTGGTCTGTTTTATAACTTATCACTTGATTCCACCCGTATTAGAGATTCGTTGTTTATCGACTCATCCTGGGTATCAAGGATATGGATTTATGAAGCACTTGATTTCTTCCCTTTGGGATGTGCATAATGATTCCAATGAAGTTTGGCTAGAGGTGCACGAGAATAACGCGAATGCAAAAAAACTTTATGAAGTTTTAGGGTTTGTTGAAGTGGCCCGTAGATCCAGGTATTATTCTGATGGCGGGTCTGCAATACTTTATAAGAAAAGAAGGGCTTGATTCAGTCTAGGATAGGTGTTAGATTCGCCCCGACAAATGGGCCCTATTGGCCCATTTTCTATTTGGGAGATAGGATTGGCAATAGAAACTTGGTTGAATAAGGTTGAAGAGTTAGCCCAACAAATTTCAGAGCGTGAAGGGTGTTTACTTTACGATTTAGATTTTATGGGTACAGGTTCTGGTAGAACTCTGAGAGTTTTTATTGATAAAGCTGAAGGGGTTGTAAGTATAGACGACTGTTCAAGGGTATCTCAAGCGCTGAATTTACAGTTAGATGTTGATGATGTTGTTCCTGGAGGAGCTTACAATTTGGAAGTTTCTTCACCGGGCCTTGAAAGACGTTTAAAAAAGAAATGGCATTTTGAAAAAGCTATTGGAAAAAAAATTGATTTAAAACTAGAAATAGCTCTTGGTGAGTTGGGTTGGGAAAATTTAAAAAATAAATCAATTAAAAGATTAAAGCCTGTAGTTAAAGAAGTTAAAGAAGATCAGGTTCTGGTTGAGTGGGAAGGTTTACAGGGCGGAGTGCCTTTCTCTAGTATTGAAAAAGCCAATGTGTGTTTTGAGATTGTTAAAGGGAAAAAGAAATAAGTGTTCATAGAAGAGAGGTCAGAATGGCTGAAAATATTTTTTCAGATTTAGCAAAAGTAATAGAACAAGTCGGTAAAGATAAGGGTATTGAACGGCAACTCGTTATTGATGCTGTTATCCAAGCCATGCTTGTTGCGGCTAGAAAAAAATATGGAACCTATAGAGAAATTGAAGCTAGCTACAATGAAGAATCTGGCGAAGTTGAACTTTTTGAGTTTAAAGAAGTTGTAACAGCTGAAAAATTTGTAGATGATGAAGTTGAAATTCCAATGGAACAAGCTAAAAAACTTGATCCCAATGTTCAATTAGGAGAATTTATTGGAATTAAAATGGGGACAGGTGATTTAGGTCGAATCGCGGCCCAAACGGCGAAGCAAATCATAATGCAAAAAGTAAGAGATGCCGAACGGGATATTATTTTTAATGAGTTTGAACAAAGAAAAGGTGAAATTGCTTCGGGAATAGCACGACGGGTTGAGCGAGGAGCCATTGTTGTTGACTTAGGTCGCACAGAGGCTTTTATTCCTTTACGAGAACAAATTCCAGGAGAGCAATTTAAGCCCGGAGATCGGTTGCAGGGTTATCTTTTAGAAGTGCGACAGTCTACAAAGGGACCACAAATTATCATGTCCCGAGCTTCAGAACAGTATTTAATCAAGCTTTTTGAAGTTGAGGTTCCTGAAATTTATGAAGGTATTATAGAAATAATGGCGGCAGCACGTGAACCTGGGCAACGTGCAAAAATTGCAGTGCGGTCTAAAGACAGTGCCATTGATCCGGTTGGAGCCTGCGTGGGAATGAAGGGAACTCGAGTTCAAAATATTGTGCAAGAACTTCGAGGTGAAAAAATTGATATTGTTCCTTGGAATGAAGATATTGCTCGATTTGTTTGTAATGCTTTAGCTCCTGCTGAAATTTCTAAAGTGTATTTAGATGAAGGCAATCATGAAATGGAAATTGTAGTACCTGATTCTCAGTTGAGTTTGGCTATTGGTAAACGAGGACAAAATGTTAGACTGGCTGCAAAACTGACAGGATGGAAATTAGATATTGTTTCTGTATCTATTTCGGCCTCAAGAACGGCTGAATCAATTCTGAATTTGATGTTGATTCCTACAATGACAGAAACAATGGCTCAAAATATTTTTCAATCGGGATTTTCTTCATTTCAAACTTTGGCTGAAGCTCAGGTTGAAGAAATTATGTCTATTCCTGGATATGATGATCCAAAGAGAGCTGAAAAACTCATTCAAGATTGTAAAGATTTAATGCAAGATTATAAAAATAAAGGCTTAGCTATTCCAGTACCTGGTACAAATAAAGAAACCAAGACTTTG
>DAIRER010000371.1:0-2763 GCA_036795495.1 Pseudobdellovibrionaceae bacterium
CCGGAAAAAACAGCCAAAATCCCTCTTCGATTGTCATATCTTATTTTGCCCAAAACTACCCAAATCACTAGGTCACTCCCCAGAAAAATCTTGTGACCCGTATTTATGTTCTAGATTTTCTTGCGATTCTACAAAACTAATAAATAGTGCGACTGAGCTTTTTATCTGTTGAAATCTATCTAAAGTAGATTGTCTATGTATTTTGGTTTCATACTTATTATTCACTTCAATTATAAATTCTACTGGCATAGGAGTTGCTTCACATACATTTGATAAATAAGAGAATCTGTAGAAAATATTATTTACGTAAAGATTTCCGGCCGTAGATAATTTTAGTGTGGAATCTTTTTCTCCAAACAGATCTTTATAACAACATCCATATTCACTATCGAGGAGTCCAAAATTAAAAAGTTTGTCAATGGACTTTGAAAAATAATTTTGAGCAGGAAAGAATATTTCAAAATAGCTTGATATGCTTGAAATTGAGGTCTCTTTATTGTGCTTAAGATAAAATAAAATTCTTGGAATTATCAGTATATTGAGAAAATCATTATTTTTAATCGAGTCCTTAAGGTTGAAAATATTAAGTACTGGTGAATTTGTTTGGTTATAGAATGGCTCATGTACACTCATTAAAGCCTTCAAAAAATCTTCAATTTTAACCTTAAAATTTTCGCCCTTAAAGCTGGGATCAAATATATTTTCAATAAGACTTTGAATATTAATATCTACACTTTGAAGAAAATTAAACAATAATAATGAAGAAAATTTATGATTACCAGAAGATAGATCAATAATAAAGTCACTTAATTTTTTTTCATCATCATCTATTTCTAAGTATTTTAAAACTTCAGTCAAATACTCTACTATATTTTCCTTTCCGACTTTTATTTTTAGATCATAATTAGGAATTGATCCCCCATTCTTTACTTTAGCAACTATAGGAAATTCCATTGGAATAAATTCTTCTTTTATTCTTGTGGTTAGGTCTTTAATCTTAGACCTACAAACTTCAATAATTGGAACAGGTCGAAGTGATGTCGGCTGAAAATTCTCTGTTTTAATGAAACTTCCTGAGAAAAATCTACTGTTATAATCTCTAATCGGAATTATAATTACTGGAGATTTATAGAATAGTTTTTGAATGCATAGTTCATGAATTTCAAGTGAAATTTTTCTGAATAGGCTAATTATTTTTCCTGAATTCTCGTCGATGTTATCAAAAATTATTACAACTCTTTGAATTTTATCTAATTTGTTTATAAACTTGAAAATGTATGATATTCTGTCTTTCCATTTCATTGAATTTATTATTTCGTTATAATATTTTATGTGCTCAATGTCGGATAGGTTTATACTATTTGAATCACTTATATTAAGCTCTCTAATAAAACTTAGTCTGTCATTGTTGAAATTTTTATTTAGAACAACATCAAAAAGTTCGGAAAATAACTTTTCATAAACATAATCTGGAATAACTACCGGATCAAACCCGCTTATTTTTGCAATATCAATATGGAATCTAATGTAGCCATCAATTTTGTCTATAATTCGTTCTTCTATATATTGAATAAATGTTGTTTTCCCACTTCCTACTTTTCCAGTTAAGATTTCTATCGCAGGTTTAGCGGAAGAGTTCCTTTTGATTGCAGAGAGAAAATATTCTTCCTCAAAGTTATTTTCCCTTAGTACGTAGGAATCTAGGTTTAGTTTTGTACCATTAATAACAAAACTTTCATCAACTATACTAATATAATTTTTGAATATTGGATTGTACAATGTGCTAAAATCTTCTTTTCTTGGTTTTTGAATTATTCTTTCCATAGGTCTTATAGTTTATGTTTTAAGGTATGCTGTTTAGCTAGGTAGTAAAAAGTAAAATTAATGTATTCTGAGTTTTTCATTTTATTTTCGTCGAATATAATTTCGCAAGCATTATCAGATTTGATAATGCTTTCAATACTACTGTCTAATCCATTTTCATTAGAGTTCTCTATGAATAAGTTAGATAGGTATATTGAATAACTTGAATTGTTTAATATAACAATTCGAATAAAACCCTGAGTAAATGAATGGTGAATTTTGACGTTGAATAATGATCTTTTTATTTCAATGAATAAATTTCTAAATCCAATTAGTAATGATAGTAAAATAAGAAATAATTCAATTGAATCATGATAATAATGAATTATTGATTCTTGAGTTAAATCAGGCATTTAATATTTGATATAAATTGGAAAAGTATTTTAATCTAATAGTGATCATATGAATGAGCTAGTTAATACTTATTTTGGTTTCATTTTGATATTAGAGATTGATTTTTGCAAAGGAAGATATTTATCCTAATGAGGGATAAATTCCAAATTGTATTAAGGAACCAATAATAAAAATTATGTTTATTATTATTGGTTCCTGTTTAAAGCAAGGTATAAATAGCTTTACACCTTCTTCCTCGCCCCTAAATACCCCCGCACAAACTCGGGCTGCATTTCTTCGTACGCCTTCACCAGATCATCAGTTTTCTCCCGAAGCCTAGTATTCAGCTCGTTAAAAAGTGTCGCCAGATCCTCCGTCACCTTCGCCATTTCCTGGATTGCCGCCTCTGGTGTTGGCATCGCCACACGGAATGACTCATTTACTGCCGCCAGTGTTGCCAGTTCCGCAGGCGTCCGCCCAAATTTGGCCACCGCTGCTGCATTCACCTGACAGATGGTAATAAACTGAAGGTTATACTGGTACCATTCATTGTCCGGCAGATTTTCA
>DAIRER010000372.1:0-2759 GCA_036795495.1 Pseudobdellovibrionaceae bacterium
GATAACTTACATTCGTTGTTGATAGATCATGCATTGTCCCCAATGAGGCCAAGCCATACAAAGCTCCGTCGAACTCATGAAGACTGTGAATCGATTGGTATTGAGAGGAGGTATTGCTTGAAGTCAGTTGTTTTATACTTTCAAAGGATTGGATATTGATGTTCGTCTGAGCGGTCTGCCCCACACTATCAGTAATGTGAGCAACATCTATAGTAGGAGTGGTCTGTAATGGAACTGTGTAGGCACCACTGAGAACATTTATAAAACCACTGCCTTCATCAGAAAAACTATAAGAAGGCGCTCCATTTACACCTAAAAAGGTGAAGGTTTCACCTGCTAAAATTGAAATCAGTGTTGACGGGTTTAAACTTACAGCACTTGGGACCGTCCAACCATCACTACGGCTTGAAATTGAAATATTTCCCGCAAGATCTGAACAACGGACTTTAAAATAATAAGAACTTCCAACTGTGAGGCTTAACCCTTGAAGGGAGTCTCCCGCATTGGTTTGGGTCCAACTTTTAACGACAGAATCATCCTGTGAGTTAAACACTTGGACTTGATAGTTTGCTGAACTTACACTTTGCCCTTGATCAACGCAATCTGACCAAGAAAGTATGGGGGAACTTGTTGTAGATAAAAAATAAGTAGAATCCGTAAGCCCATAGGCCGCACTGGGAAGTTGTGTGTCTTTGACTAAGGCCAAAGAAGAAGATCCCCCTTGATTTGTTTTAATATCTAGATTTAAGGTTCCATCTGAAAAAGATGAAAAATCGATCGTTAAAGAATATACTCCATTTTCACAAAGACCTGATGCAAGAGTCGCCCCTGAATATAAAACAGAGACCGAAGTGCTTTCCGCGGGACATGAGCCTGTTAAGTTATAATTGCTTTGATTGACTTGCGAAATTGAATTCACAACATCCGTCGATGGATTGCTGACTTGTAACTTTGTCATTGTCGCTTCAAAGGTACAACCAACAACAAGAAAGAGCTGCGCTGATAAAACTAAATTTAAAACGTGCTGAATATTTGTTCTCATAAGTTTCTTATCGGCAGAATTCAAACAAGACTTAAGTCTTTTGTTACCAAAGAGTAATGATCGCCTCAAAATGAGAAGAGGAGTCTTTGATATTTATTTAAATAGGCTTTTGCAAACCTTAGCTGAAGATGAGGGTTGTGTTGATTTTCTTGAGTTTTTATATTGATCGGCCTGTTGGACCGCAGCCTGCCCCGCTTGAGTTAAAGAAAATATAAACCTTGTTGAATACCTTAATGTGTTTTCACCCCATTGAAGTATTTTTTGTGGGATCATCTTTGCGACTCGGCCCCAAAGCCCCAAATAAGGCACACCAAAAGCTTTGTCTTTTTCCCAATCTTCTCTTAACTCTTGGGCTTCTTTATAACCGTTTTTTTCTGCATATCGAATCAGCAAAAATCTCCACAAGGGGATTGAAAAATAAAGTGCTAATTTTCCAACAGGAATATTGCCCATCGGAGTAGCAATTTGCCAATGCATCATGTCTGCTAATTTTAAAAAATTTCCCGGAAGTTGAATAGCCTGCAACTCAACACCGGCCCTTTGAACATCTAAATCTAAACCATTTTTAAAAATGGAAACATCCATCCATAAAGCCTCTCGCCGAGACCGATCACTCCATTGAGCTATCCCCATTTTTTGCAAAGGCCACATGAGAGCAACAAAGGGGTAGTTCCAAACTCGAGGCAATTTCAGATGAATATCTTTTGGTATATTAAAATAATCTAAACTCTCTCCGGCGTTTTCTCTAAGTAAGGGGATTTGCATGGCCCAAACTTTTGCCCAATTTTTAGTAATATTATTTAACCACAAATGAGCATGCATCAGCAGCCCTGCCGAAGTTAAAAGAGATATCGCACTCCAGCCCTCCATCACGACGGTAAGCGTATAACTAAAACAAAGGGCGACCAACCAAGATTTAAAAGTTTGCATTTGATGATTTGGATTAATTAGAATCCAATTACGATAGGTCCGATTATAGACCCCATAAACTGAGCCCCAAATTAAAGTCAAAACAGCAGGGGCTAAATTAAATTCCGAGTTTTGCGTCATGACCATTAAGCCACTGAGAGCCAGGGCCAATCCCGTTTGAGCCCCAGCGGATCCCCAAGCTAAAAGATAATCTCCGGTAAAATATTTTGTAACTGTTTTAGACGCATATTTGGAATTAAAATAGGGATCTTCCCAAATGGCAGACCAGTAAGTTCTCCAATATCTGTAGCTGTACCAGGATTTAGGCTTTTTATGCTCACTGATTTTTAGAATTTTCTCACTTTGATACCAAACGACTACGACGTCTTTTCCTTTAATCGAAATTTTATCTTTTTTGGGTTCTTCTTCACCCAAAGCACTCATCCAAGCCTTTTTCCAAAGGCTGTTTTTTTTATGAAGAGTTTCATCTGAAACTTGATTTGGATCTTCAAAATCAACATCTTCAGGCCGTTGAACTGCTTCAGTCATAATGAGTTGTCTTGCAACATAGCTTTTAAATTGACCCTTGAGGTATCGTTTTAAATGACTTTCTTCGGCAGATCTTTCCGGTCCAAGTTCTAATTTTTCTTCTTCGGTGAGTGGGTCTAAATTGATATGATCCGCATCTAAAAATAAATAAACTGTTTGAGTCCGTTCAATTGTAATTTGAGTAAACACTTTTCCATTTTCATGCAGACCAAGAGTCCCTAGTTCAGCCTTACCAACTGAAGGGATCTCCACTGCAATA
>DAIRER010000373.1:0-2759 GCA_036795495.1 Pseudobdellovibrionaceae bacterium
TCTGTAAGGATTTGTTTTTCGAATTTTTGAAAAAACTCCAGAAGGGATAAAGAAAAGAACACCAGCGGTTCGACTGCCGGCCGCGGAGGTTTTTCAAAAATTCGAAAAACAAATCCTTACAGATTTATCAAGATCTATCTATGTATTGGCCTGGTTCTGGGACGAACTTTATGAAATAGCAGGACAACCCGATTTAAAACCTTATAAGAGTTATCAGTATCCTTTTACCGTCGATTTTGTTCCATTGGATTATATTCCAGAAAGTCAACCCTAAGGAATTCCAATGTTAACGTCTCTTTTTAAAACTTTATTTGTTGCCCTTTTATTAATTATATCTTTTGGGGTTATTCAAAATGTTCAGGCCGAAGTGACTCTTCAATCAAAATGTTTGAGCGGTGAAGAAGAGTCTTTATTTCAACTGAATGAAAATATAAAATTACCACTGGCCTCTGTTTCAAAATTGTTTACAACTTATTGGGCCATAAAGTCCTATGATTTAAATTATCAGTTTTTGACAAAAATTTATATTGTAAAAACCAAAGAGGGATTAACTAAAGTTCATCTTCGAGGGGGAAAAGATCCATTTTTTGGCCGACAAATGGTTTATTTTTTGGTTTCAGAGTTAAACAAAAGAGGAATTCAAAATATCGATGAACTCACTTTTGACGAAAATTTTATTTTATATTGGGACGTTACTTCTTTTGATTTAGGCATTCAGTCTGCACGGGCCTTTATACCCACTTTTGAGCAGATCGAACTGACTTTACAAAAATCTATTAGCAATAATCAAATCAATCCTCAGCTTTATGCGGAGGCAAGGTCTTTTGTTTCAAAGTATTTTAATATAGAGCTCGTAGATCGTCCCCGACTTTTTGTTAAATCCATAAGATTAAAAACAACACGCAATTTTTTTAAAGAAAATAGAAAGTTTTTATCAAGCAAGCTGACTCTCAATAATTTTGATATTTGGTTAAACTCGGATAAAGGGTTTCAATTAAGTTCAGTTCCTCTGCAGCAATACCTAAAAGAAATGAATCTTTGGTCTCATAATTATGTCGCAGAAATGCTGTTTATTGGTCTTTCGAACGAAAACTTAAACACTCTGGATTTTAATGTTGCCAAAAGAAGGTCATCCTATGAACTTGAGCAGTTTTTAAAATCACATTCCAATTTTAACTCACAAGATTTTGAATTTTATAATGGGTCGGGTGATTCAGAGTTTTTAAATGGCTTAAAAAAGTACAATTTAGGAACTTGCCGAGGTGTTTTAAGAGTGTTGGAGTTTTTGAATTTAGAATTAAATCGAAATAATTTAAACTTAGAAAATATTTTGGGCGTTTCTGGCGTAGAAAAATCAGAGGATGGCTCCAATCGAGGAACATTAGGCAAGCGCTATGAGGATTTACCCAATACATTGATTGGAAAAACGGGAACGGTTAACCCAGCCATTAATTTAGCCGGAGTGTTGGCTACTCAAAAAGGATTAAAGTTTTTTTCTGTTTTTATGGGGACCGAGTCAAAGTTGGATTGGACTCCGGCCCGAGATAAAATTAAGAATCAAGTTGAAGAATGGATATATGCTTTGGGGAAAAATCAAATTCAATATACTCCACCCGTTAATTTTGGTACCGATTTTATACCCTACCGATCCGCGATTTCAGATCTGATTATCAAAGATTATCGTATTGGTTTTGATTTTAGAGAAGAACTAAAAGGACCACCAAAGGTTGCTGTTTATAATAGCGAAGAACAAAAGAAACTAAAGACGGTTATGAGTAAAACGCATTGGTTTCAGTTAATAGAAGATCGTGAGTATGCTGAATTGGAAAAATACTTAGATAAAGAGGATAACGGTGCCTTAGTAGAATTCATTAATCTTCAAGATGAACAAGGTTTAACCGCTTTAATGCATGCCTCTATAGATGGGCAGTTGAAATTTATTGATGCTCTTTTGAGAAAGGGAGCGGATCTTCAACTTCAAAGTAAATATCAAGATACAGCACTTTCATTGGCTCTAGATCATGAAAATTTAATAATTGCAGAGAAAATTCGACAACATCAATAAAATTTCTTGCACCAGAGGATAAAAAAACCTAAAAGACCTCTTCGCATTCACATTTGAACTGCAAGGAGGATAAGGCATTGAATTCATTGGGTCGTCATATTTTAGTAGAGTTTAACAGTTGTAATCCTGAAAAATTAAATGATGTGGCTTTTATTGAGCAAAGCATGATTAAAGCAGCAGAAATTGCCGGAGCCACGGTGATAAATTCTACTTTTCATCATTTTTCCCCCTGGGGAGTCAGTGGTGTGGTCGTAATCCAGGAAAGTCATTTGGCAATTCATACTTGGCCAGAATATCGATATGCCGCTGTGGATTTATTTACGTGTGGTGAAACCGTTAATCCGTGGGTTTCTTTTAATCACCTAAAAACAGCTTTTGAGGCCAATTTCTCTGCCTTAGAAATGAATCGTGGTTCCTTAGAGGTTATTAAAAAATCAGAATTTAAATCTCAGGATCATCGCTCTTCTCCTTTGCCAGAAGTGGGCTCTCGTCGTATTGAGCGCAATGTTTGGTTTACAGATAAAGATGACAACCAAGCACTTTCTTTAAGATACACTGGCGAAATTTTATTTGATGTCACGACACCCTTTCAGCGGGTTCGCGTTTTAGAATCTTATGCCTATGGAAAAATGCTTACGATCAATAATATGGTCATGTGTACTGAGCGGGACGAAGCTCATTATCATGAAATGAT
>DAIRER010000374.1:0-2759 GCA_036795495.1 Pseudobdellovibrionaceae bacterium
CGGTTTCTTCTAATTCAACACTATGGTTAAAATTAGCTAATTCTTGTCTTAATATTGCGGAAATTTCCGAAGGTTTTATTTCTGCCATTTCTTATTATTTTTATTTTATCTAGATTAAAAATTGGATTGGTAGCTTTTATCGATTAGTTCTTGTTTTAACAGTTCTATTTGTTTTTTAATGCTTGCATCTACGTAATAATCATTAAAAGTAGAGGATGAGTAGACCTTTTAATTTAAGATTCAAATGGTTATTGGGGGAATTGTGAAATTTAGAACTAAAGTGATTTTAAGTATAATTCTGACAGCTTTTGTGTGTACGATTGCAGCAATTGGTGTTTCAACCTATCAAATAAGAAAAGTTGGAGAACAGTCATTAATTAGTAAAGCGAGCGCGATTTTATCTCGACTTGAACAAGCGAGAGAGTTTGTTGCCTCTCAGGGGGGGCTTGCCGATTCTATTAAAAGTTTCATTTCACAATATCCCGACGGGATATTACCTAAAAGTGCGAAAGAGCGTGTCTTAAATCAGGTCCCAATTGTGGCCTCTATGAAAATTGGAAAAGCTAATTCTGAAAAAGAAAATTATGAGTTTCGAATATTCTCTTTCGATCCTAGAAATAAAGACAATACACCTAATGAAAATGAAACTAAAATTTTAAATAGATTTGAAGAAAATCCAGAAATGAAACAAATCGTTGAAACAGATGAAGACTTTGTTCGTGTGTATCGTCCCATTTCACTCAGCGAGAATCAAGGTTGTTTAAATTGTCATGGTGATCCAGTAAATTCGGTTTTGGGAAATGGAAAAGACATTTTGGGTTTTAAAATGGAAAACTGGAAAGACGGATATTTGCATGGGGTTTTTGGTGTTATCATGAAAAAGGATGAGTTAAAAGAAGCATCCATGGCTGCAATTATTAATATCAGCACAGTCTCTTTTGTTCTTATTCTTATTTCATTAGCCCTCGCATTTATGATTATACGAACACCAATGAATAATCTAATGAATGTAGCGCAAGCACTTAAAGACTCAGGAGAGAGAGTGGCTCAAGCTTCAAATGAAATTTCAAACTCTTCACAATCATTAAGCTCTTCGGCAACAGAAGCAGCAGCTTCTATTGAAGAGACTACGGCTTCTACGGAAGAAATGTCCTCTATGATTAAACTGAATGCCGATCATGCGAGTGAAGCTAAAGTGTTATCTGAGGCGGCTCAGGGCCAAGCTCAAAGTGGAAAAGATGAAGTGAATAAACTAGTTGAATCTATGGGGGAAATATCAACCTCTTCTAGGCGAGTTGAAGAAATTATTTCTGTAATCGATGATATAGCATTTCAAACCAATCTATTGGCATTAAATGCCGCAGTAGAAGCTGCACGTGCTGGAGAGCAAGGTCGAGGTTTTTCTGTTGTAGCTGAGGCCGTAAGGACTTTGGCTCAAAGATCAGCGTTGAGTGCTAAAGAAATTTCTGGATTAATAAAAGAAAGTGTAGAAAAAATTAATGTCGGATCCGAACAGGCGAATGCTTCGGGGGCTGTTTTAAATGAAATTGTAAAAACAATTGAAAAAGTAGCACATTTGAATGCCGATATTTCAGTGGCCTCGTCTGAACAAGCAAGTGGTGTTTCTCAAATTAATAAGGCCATCAATGAGCTAGATAAAACAACTCAAATGAACGCAGCGGCGGCAGAGCAAACAGCCGCCTCGTCAATGGAGTTGTCAGATCAAAGTCGAAAACTACATGAATTGGTGGAACAACTTATTTCTGTCATTGATGGGAAATCCACATAACAGATTTTTACAACTTTCTTTAAAAGAATATTAATACAATGTCTCGATATAATACAAAAAATGATTCAATTAGAAGCATCTATTGAAGTAGAAATTTCATGATTTTTATTTAGCCTTTAGGCCTAAAGTAAATCCTTAGTCCAGCCGAAGACTAAGGTATGGTTAACAATAAAATACTCATTAAATTTCCATCTGTATCTATGATTATGATTTTCAGTTTAACTGGTCTTTTGGGTTGCTCTAATGGGATGCAGTCGGGTTCAAATTCATCGGCACCTCCATTAGATCAAAAAACAGAAGAGCCCTACTGTGGAGTAACAAAGTATAGCTCTTTATCGAGCCCCTATACCATTACAGGTACCGCTGAGTTTAAATATAGAGTTACTGTAATCAATTCTCCACCAGGTGTTGTGGGGTTGTATGGAATCAGTCAAAGAAATATACCTTACTCAGAAATTCAAGTCTATAATTCTGCAGGGAGTTTAATAGAGTGTGGTGAAACTGGGGCTTCTGGAGAAATTAATTTACAGATTCCCAAGGCCGAAGGTGACTATACTATAAAAATATTTTCTCGTGCTAACAACGCACATATAAAGGTTCATGTTCTTAAGGATATCAATTCTAATGAGGCTCACAGCATATCAAAATCTTTTACAATTGGCGCGGAAGCTTCGCAAAGCTTGGGTCTTTTAACGGCTCAAGCCGATGAAAATATATCAGCAGGCTTAGAGGGCGGAGCATTTAATATCCTTTATCAAATATATAAAGCCAATGAAAGCATCAGAACTAAAACATCAAATTCTTCATTTGTTGCGGATAAGGTTACAGTATTTTGGAAAGCCGGATTTAATCCATATTCTTATTTTGATTCTGGAGATCCAGATCCACTTTCTTTTTATTTACCTGGCGATCGAGAGCTATATATCTCCGGTGGAAAAAATGGAAATGTTAAGACTCAAGATACCGATCA
>DAIRER010000375.1:0-2751 GCA_036795495.1 Pseudobdellovibrionaceae bacterium
AACCTATATAGGTTCTCTATTTTTTATAGATTTTTAAGTTCTATTTATGTCGAAAAAAATCTTTCTAAATTTGCTTTTTGTTGATAGGCGTCTTCATAGCCAATTTCAACCAATAAAGAACAAAATTCAGGATCAAAAAGCAGATAGCTAATCAATTCACTGGCATCATTTAAGCTGCCTAGACCCTTTAAAAGATATCGTAACATGCGGGGCAATCGATTTGATTTTTCTGCAGCCAATTGTCCAATATCTTTAGAAGGTGAGAACCAACAAAAATCAATTTTTTTAAATTCGAGTTTTTGATCACAATTTGCAGAGATATTACTCACAAATTTATTAATTCTAGAAAGTCTCTCGACATCATACTCAATACCATCCAACATGACTGAATCTAATATCACATTTACAACTCGAGCCACTGTTGGAGCTGTTGGTTTTTGAGTGGCCAGCAGCTCATCCATCGTCAGTTCTTCTTTACGGACTCCAATGATAAGAAGCTTCTCTGCACCCAGGTGAATGGCTGCTGATGTTGGAGAAGAATTTCGCACACACCCGTCACCAAAATAACGATCACCTACCTTTATTGGGGGAAAGATGATGGGAATGGATGATGAGGCCATAATGTGGTCAGTATTGATTTTTGCAGTTTCTCCATGTCTTCGAGCTTTGGACCACATTTGCAAATTGTCTTGTCCTTGAACAAAGGTCACCGTGGAGGTTCTTTTATAATCAACCGCAGAGACAGCTAAGGACTCAATATGTCCAGAGCGAATATTCTCTTCAAGCTTGTCAGGCTTAAAATGCAGATCAATTAGACTTCTTAAGGGGGAGGTGTCTAATAAAGCCTTTCCAGGGGTTGTACCAGTTAGAGCTCCGAAAGAAAGTTCTTCAATCCATTTAAATCCAATACGACCTAAGGAGGCGACATCGGATCTAAAGACCTTTTGGCTTTCTAGATTTTTCCATATATCAGTTAGATAAACACAGGCCTCATTTAAAGTGCCTTGGTTACAGGCTAAAAAACTACTATTTATAGCGCCTGCACTGACTCCTGTGTAGATTTTGATTGGGGACTCTTGACCCATAGCTTTAGCAATCTCAGAAATGCCAAGAAGAACACCCACTTGATAGGCGCCGCGAGCGCCGCCGCCAGATAAAACCAATCCAATTTTTGACATCTCTATCAGTTTAAGATTTTTTCAAAAGAGAACAATTAAATCTTTGTAAATTTAATTGTTCTAGTCTTACGTCTTATTTCTTATTACAGTTCAATTGTTCTTTGGGATCTAAATAAAGACAATTATAGTAAGCTCCGTTTTCATTCAACTGAAGTCTTACATCAAACTCCCGATCTTGAATTGATGCCAAGATGTATTCAATAGAAGAATAAATTTCGGTTGGACCTGGAGCTCCTCGTTCAAAATTAAGAGGTTCTGTTTTTCTAGCTCCTGCAATCAGTCTAAAATTCACAAAGTTCTTCACTTGATCCTTAGGTAATAATGAAATCAAGAACCCAGGACCGATATGCTGAAACAGCTCATTTGATTGTAAATTTCTAAAGGCTTGAACTTTTTTCTCCATCACTTGCCTTCGAACAATATCAGTCGAGTCTTGAGGGATCATTTCTATGGCTACAGTCAAGTCTTGACTGATTATTTGAATATCCATATCAAATTTCCCATGCCATGATTGTCTCATATGATCGTTTTCATTAGGTGCTGGTAAGTAGCTCTTATTAGGAAAATGGTTTAAATAGTTTTCCAATCGAGAGCTTAAAGTTAAAAATGGATTTTGCTTCAATTCGTTATCAATTTGAGTCACAAAATCAGGGTCAAAAACCCATCGAACAAAGAAATAGGCATTTTGTCTTTTTCCAGAGTCTTCAAATTTACCCCATTGGATTTCTTTAGAGTAGTCAGGCGTTGTGTAGTTTAAATAATTTTTAATTTTAACGAGATCCTTACGGGTATAATCCAATGTTTTAAATTGTCGAGTGATGATCAAATCATTTAAATTAAGGGGTGTGACTTTGATCTGATCCTTTTTATTTCCTAAACGGACTCCATTAAATAAAGCATTGGCCGAAAATTGTTGACCCTCTCCATAGAGGTCCGAAATATAGGTTAACTTATTGTTTGTTGCCGAGGAGTAATAATTATAATCTCTAGGGACTTCATTTTCGTCAAAGGATCTAATATCTGATGCGGCATTTCGAATCGAAAATAAATTTAAATTCCATATACGTAAACATTTTGAGTTCAAATCAATAGATTTATAATTGGTGATGGTTCGACCTTTAAAAAGACGATGAATAGCTCTTTTTTCTGGTGCAATATGCTTTTGTTGGTGAAAAGACTCATCTGTTTTTTCAAGTAAACTATTTAGAGATTCACTTAACTTCTTATGATCATAAATAAAATTTAAGTATTTTAAATAATCTAAATCCGTAAGTTCTTTGATTAAGAATCCAAAAGCGGAAACACCCTCTTTTTGATTTAAATCAAAAACATAATCGGACATCATACTGTCCACCGGGGTCTTTTCAAACAGATTGGTGCTGGCTGCAAAGCTTAAAGGACTGCAATCAAAAAGTCTCTGGATGGGCGATAGTAAAAACCCAAAGCCGCCTGTGATTAAATCATTCGTACTCACATTAAGGCTCGGCGTAATATTAAATAGACTTCTATTCGCAATCATTCGGACGCGAATACGATTGTCTTTAAGTCGGTACATCTCAACCAAGAAATAGGA
>DAIRER010000376.1:0-2750 GCA_036795495.1 Pseudobdellovibrionaceae bacterium
GACTTTGTTCACTTTAATCACGCGGCCCATGTGACAAAGGGTGTGAACTGCACCACTTGCCATGGCGAAGTCGAAAAAATGAAAACTGTAGAACAGGTCTCTGATCTTTCAATGGGTTGGTGTGTAAACTGTCATCGCCAGCCAGAAAATAAAGCGCCTTTGAATTGTTCAACTTGTCATTATTAAAAGAGGATATCAACGTGGATGCTGAAATTAAAAATCGACCCAACACGCAAAGAAACCCTAACTACTGGGTGAGTCTTGAAGAGTACAATAAAGATCCAAAATTTCAAGAAGCTCTAGAAGCGGAATTTCAATCCTCTCCTCTAAGAGAGGGAGAAAAAGAAGAAGGCTGGGCTCGTCGAGAGTTTTTAAAGCTTATGGGGGCCTCTGTGGCATTGGCCAGTGCCGGTTGTGTGCGACGGCCCGTTCAAAAAATTGTACCTTATAACAAGCGCCCCGAAGAAATTACACTAGGTGCAGACAACTACTACAGCTCAACTTATTTTGATGGCAGCGAAATGTTGGGTGTATTAGTCAAAACACGCGAAGGTCGACCCATAAAAATCGAAGCCAATCCAAAACATCCCTACAGTCAGGGTGGATTAAGTGCTCGTTCTCAAGCAATGCTTTTGAATCTTTATGATCCTGAAAGGCTTCAGGGCCCAAAACTGAATTTACTGAATGAAAAAAGAACAAACAAAGAAACCGTGGGTACCGCATGGGAAGATCTAGATAAAAAAGTTGTAGAGCAGTTAACAAAAGGTTCTGGTGTTGTCTTAACAGGTTCCGTCGCCTCTCCTTCTTTGAAAAAATTGATAGATGATTTTTCGTCAGCGTTCAACATGAAGCACGTGAGTGTTGATTTTACGGCTTTAAATGCGGTCGCACAGGGGCAAAAATCCAGCTACGGTGAAGCACAAGTTCCACGTTACCGATATGATTTAGCAAAAATGATCGTCTCTGTAGATGCCGATTTTCTAGGGACCTGGATGTCGCCGACAGCGCAAAATGCGCAGTTTGTGGCGGGTCGAAAAGATATTAAAAACATGAGTCGCCTTGTTTCTTTTGATTCTAATTACAGTTTAACAGGCGCTAATGCTGATTTTCGATTGAGAATAAAACCCTCACAACAATTGTGGGTGGTGATGGGGCTGTTGTATCAAATCGTTGTTAAGGGTGGACATAGTGCCTACGCTTCGCAGTCGAGTTTAGTTCAGAAATTAAAAGCCTATGATAAGGCCGCTCAAGTTTTGGGTATCAGTGAAGAGTTGTTCTCTCAAGTCGCCAAAGATCTTTGGAAAGCTCAAGAAAAAGCTCTTGTTGTTGCCGGTGGTGTGATTACAGAAACAGAAAGATCTGAAGAACTTCAATTGGCCGTCAATTTATTAAATTCAGTGTTGGGTGCCGATGGCACAACAGTGGATTATGAAAATGGATTTAAAACATCTAGCGTTGGTCCTTTGGAATTGCAGGGCTTATTAAAAGACATGAAAGATGGCAAAGTTAAAACTTTGATCGTTCATGGTGTAAACCCAGCTTATATTTTGGGTTCTGTTTTTGTCGAAGCATCCCAAAAAGTAGAGATGATGATCTCTACATCCGATCGTCACGATGAAACGGCTCAACATTGTCAAATTCTAGCGCCGGCTCATCATCCAATGGAAGATTGGGGAGATTTACAATTTACAAAATCTTTATTCAGTATTTCTCAGCCCACATTGCGTCCGATGTATAACACTCGTTCCTTTGGTGTTTCTTTAATGTCTTGGGCCAAGTTAGCAAATAAAGGTGCGGCCTCATTAACAACTTATGAAACATATTATGATTTTTTAAGGGCTTTTTGGAAGGCGGAAGTTCAAAACAAATCTGGAGTTTCTGGAAGTTTTGAAGATTTTTGGGATCAGGCTTTGCAGGATGGTTTTGTTGGAGCTTTAGCTTCTGGAAGTCGTAAATCGCGTTCATTGCAGTCTTCAACTTTTGAAAAGTTTAAATCTCCAGAAACTTCTTCTGATATTGAATTGGCAATTTATCCAACAGTGCAATTGGGAGATGGAACCTATGCCAATGTTCCTTGGATGCAAGAACTTCCAGATCCTGTGACGAAAATAGTTTGGGACAATTATTTAATGATTTCTCCAAAGCTGGCAGAACAAAAAAACTATAAAGAAGGAACCCTTGTTGAGTTTGAAGTTGAAGGCCAAAAAATGACATTGCCAATTCATATTCAGCCGGGACTTCATGATCAAGTCGCCGCTGTTGCTTTAGGATATGGTCGTACTCATGTTGGAAAAGTTGGTAATGGTATTGGGAAAAATATATTTCAACTTGTAAATTGGACAAAGCCCATTTTTGCAGGAGTGCCACTAAAATTAGTTTCGATCCAAGGTCATTATGATTTAGCTTGCACTCAGGGGCATTTTTTAATGGAAGGTCGTCAGATCGTCGTTGAAGCCACTCTCAGTGAATATTTAAAAAAAGCGGATGCCAATATCCATCGTCATCATATGTGGTCCATTTGGTCAGGACATCAGTACAATGGGCACAAGTGGGGCATGGTGATAGATTTAAATAGCTGTACAGGTTGTTCAGCTTGTATGACGGCTTGTCAGTCTGAAAATAATATTCCTGTGGTTGGAAAAAAATATGTTCTACAAGGGCGAGAAATGCATTGGATTCGAATTGATCGTTACTACAGTGGCGATCCTGAAAATCCAACCTCCGTATTTCATCCCGTAACTTGTCAGCAT
>DAIRER010000377.1:0-2748 GCA_036795495.1 Pseudobdellovibrionaceae bacterium
TACTTTTTTTGTCCCACCATTGAATAGCCTCTGTTAAGAAGAGCAAAAGATACAATATCTCGAGCAAAGGCAAATTCAGTATTTGTTTTTTGCTGGTATCTGAGCCAATTTCCAGAAATCAATTCTAAGGTTTTAAAATCATCTTTTTTTATAGACTCAAGGGCGGTTATTGAGAAAATACCTTTAACGAGAGGGTAATTTAATTTTGATTCATTCATGATTCGATCCAGTTCAAGAAAATATTTATTTTTTAGAACTGGATCTTTTTCATAAATGATTTTATCAACTAATTTTTGACTTTGAATCATCGTATTCACTAGGGGATTGGTAATATTCAAAGCTGATTTATAAAAGGGAGTTTTTAAAAATTGAATAGAATAATAAATGCAGGTTTCATCATCGATAAACTTTGAGTTGAGTAAATTCTGGTACTGTAAGGATAAATCTGATGATTGAAATTGAGAAAGCGTGCGATTTAGGATCATAAATAACCAATGTGCCTGTAAGGGATGAGAATGCAGATTCCATTGATTAAGTAATAGATTAACACTTTTCATGTTTTTTAAATTTGTAGAGGTATAAGAATTTATTAGGCTGGATAAAAGTTGGCGATCTAAGGGGTGATCTTTTTTTGAAAGAATTTCTTTTTGAATATTTTTTAATTCAGTCACATCCAGATCATTTAAAAGTGCGGTTTCTTTTTCTGAAATAATTTCTTGAATTTTAAAAAATAAAGGCAATAGGTCGAATTGGTCTGAATCTAATTTATTAAAATAATATTCACTTGATTGGAGGTGTTGAGCAAATATGGTATTCATTAAGGAGCGTTGATAGTATTCAGAATCAGATAAGGAATTAAATCTAAATTTTAAATGATTGAGCAAAAGAAGTCGTTCTTCATAGCTCCGAGCCGTTTCATGGGCGTTTTCTAGGTTTTTTAAGTTCCAATCTGTTGGGACAGCGCCGGTGAGTGGTAATTTATATATATTTAAAGACCCATCGATTGCACATGTTAAGAATAATTCCATAGCTGTTGGGTGTGCATAATTGCAATTCGATTCAGAAGATGTGATTTGTTCCGGAAAATGAGTTTTCAACTTAAAAAGCTCTGATAGAGAAATTCTAAAAATAACTCCATTGTCTTTAGCATCCAGGATTTTATCCTTATTGGTGTCGTTCATGTATTGTGTAAAATAAAGAAAATTTAATTTATTTGATTTTTGTATCTGAGAAAATCGAGGAAATGCAGAGAAACCAGGGAGGTCCATATCAATTGTTTGAGGTGTTGAGGTTTCCAGATCAATCAATTTTAAACTCCCAGCAGATTCTAAGAGAATGAGGTATTTTCCATCTGAAGAAGCCTGAGCATATAGATAGGTTCCCTTTAGTAAAAGATGATCCAATTTTTTAGATAAAGTATAAACATGAATATTTGATATTTTTGAGTCTTGTTCTTTAGTTATATAACCGATTTTATCTTCGTTAATCCAAAAGGGACTAAAGACTTCATTTTTTTGATTTGGTAAACAAAATGAAATCTTTGATTCAATGTCTCGTGTACAGAGTTCCCCACGGGAGTGATTTTTATAATAGATATAGGCAATCTTTTTTCCATCAGGACTTTGTTGAGCTTGTTCTGAGTCTGAAGAAATTTCTAAAAATTCATGAGCTTGTCCTGATTTAAGATCCAAAGAGAGGATTCGAGGCGATAGATTTACCTTTTGAGTAAAATAAATAAGATGATTTGAGTCACTGCTTGTTGATTGAAAATGATCATAGGGCCCTACGGTTACTTTTTCTAACTTAAGCAGTTGTGGTAAACCTCGTATACGTAAATCTGTGATGGTATTAGAAAAACATATAGACGAAGAGAAATATAGAGAAGTTGTAAAAAATAAGGCTAAAAATTGAAACATATTCTATCCTATTTATTTTGCAGTTGGGGATGAATTATAATTTAAAGACTGGCGAGAGGATTCTCCAAGAAGTGTTTTCATTTTCTTTTGCGTCTTCTGATTCATTGTTTCTTTTGGATAGGGTGTCGGGCCAAATTGAGAGAGGTTGTTTTCAGTTTCTGTTTCAAGTTCAGGCCATTCCCCAGCGGACTCCATTTCCATAATCGAAGGTTGATCAATCACATAGATTTTGGGGCTGCATGAAATTGAATTGATAGATATCAAAAGACATAAACCTAAAAAGTTGATTGTATTTTTCATTGGATCGGCATCTCCTTGATTTGATTTCTAAGTGTTCTTGTTTTTGAAAGTAAAAGGGCAGAAATTGGTAAATCACGTAATTGAATAAAGGTTTCAATCTTACCTTTTAGCAAAATATCAAGGTTGGTATAACCGTTATTAAAACTCATTCCTAAGGAATGGGGGTAGGCAAAATTCAAAGCACTTCGGACTTGATTGATTCGATCATTGTTATATTTTGGATCCATCACTTTTAGAATTAAGAGAAGTTGTTTTTTTGTAATTTCAGAAATATCCAAACGTCCATTCAATATGCCTTTATTTAGGTCTACGGTCAGTCCAACTCGTCCATTAAGGTATTCTGGATTTGGCTCTTGAATATTTAAAAATTTTGCCAGGTTGAATTGACTTAATCGAGTGAGTATTCCCATCTGCATTTGGGCAGGGATAAAATCTAAGTAAAACTCACCGTTAAGCGATCCTTCATCGATATCTATATCAAATTGGTGGATTGAAACTTGGTTTTGGAATAGCGAGATGTAACTATGAAAGG
>DAIRER010000378.1:0-2743 GCA_036795495.1 Pseudobdellovibrionaceae bacterium
AATAGATGTGGCAATAGCAAAGGCCAACCGCACAGACATTCCAGAAGAATAATACTTAATAGGAACATCCATAAACTCTCGAAGTCCCGCAAATTCAATAATTTCTTCTTCTTTGTTTTTAATTTGATCCTTAGAAAAACCCAACATATAGCCATTCAGATAAATGTTCTCTCGACCAGAAAACTCTGGATTAAACCCAGCCGCGATTTCAATCAAAGGCTGGATATTCCCCTGTACATCCAGGGCCCCCAACGAGGGCTTTAATATTCCCGAAATGACTTTTAAAAGAGTGCTTTTTCCCGCTCCATTTGGACCAATGATCCCCACACGTTCGCCTTGTTTAAAATCTAAACTCAATCCCTCTAAGGCATTAAAGTGAGTCTTCTTCTGTTCTACAAATTGCCTGCGATGGAATAAATTAATCGCCCATTCCTTTAAAGTATTCGTACGATCGTGATGCAATTCATAAGTCAAAGTGACATTCTTTAAATGGATATAAACTTCAGATTGACTCATAACTTAAATACCACTTTGTTTTCATATTTTTTTAAAATAAAAAGCCCCAGAACAAGCGAAGAAATACTCAAAACCGTAGCCGTCAATAAACTTTGCAAGTTGAGGTCTGCCTTGATCAAGGGACCCCGAATTAACTCAACATAATGATAAAACGGGTTGAATTTCAATAACCATAGAAAACGCTCCGGAATGGCCTCTACAGGATAAATTACAGGAGTTAAAAAGAATGCCGCTTGCATAAGAATAGGAACCACATGTGAAAGGTCTCTAAAAAAAACATAAATCACGCTCAAAATGCTGCCTAGACCAAGTGAAAAGAAAAACAGAAGTACAAAAGAAAATGGAATCGTAAGCACTTCCCAGCCCGGATGCAGCCCCCCTAAAAAAAGCAACACGAGAACTAAACCTAAAAACCCTAAAACAAAATTCACAAACTCCATTCCGATCGAACTGACTGGAAAAACCAACTTGGGCAAATATATTTTTCTAATATAATGTTCATTTTGGATGAGACTCATCCCACCCAAGTTTAAAGACACACTCATAAAGTTAAACACCAGAGAACCTAGTAAAAGATTTGAAAGAAAATTTTCAGAGCCAAAACGTGCCACTTTTGCAATCACAAAACCCATAACAAAATAATTTAAAAGTGGACCCAACATCGTCCACACCAATCCCAAAACAGATCTTTTATATCGCATTTTTAATGTTGAAGTGATGAAAGAGTAAATAACCCATCGAAATCGATAAGCCTCTTTAATCTCAAAGAAAATGGTGTTTGATTTATTTACGTTTTGCGACATATTTACGGGAACTTAACACCTTCTTTTTAGGGGGCCAAGAAAAAAGACCTTAAAATGAAGAGCTCAAACCTCTGATAAATCCCTCAAAAAGGATATCGCCCCGCAACATCAAGTTCTTTTCTGTTTGTTCCATTGAATGAATCACGACCAGACCAGCTATTGATCTAAAATAATTTAAAGTCCGAAATAAGAACCTCGCAGAGCTGTTGTGTATTTTATTTGATTTAACCTCAGCATAAATCTTGCTGCACTTTAAAATATGAATTCCAAAACTCCACCACCCCAAGCCACCGCAAGCACGCAACCGGAAAGCTTGCATCATGTCTACGATCGGTTTTATAAATTTCTTTTTTCTAACAAAGTCCTTTTAGAAGAATTTTTTACTTTGTTTTTTCCAGAAGTCTCGCGACATATTGATTTTAAAAAGGGACGCCAATTAAAAAGCTCTTTTATTAAATCGGATTACACCGACCGCGAAGCGGATGTTATCTACTCGGTCCCCTTGGCCGGCAAAGAAACTTATATTTACATTCTTATCGAACACCAATCGCGTCCTGATAAAAAGATCTTTCTAAGACTGCTTGAATACCAACTGGCCCTATGGAACGAAATTATTCACCAAGAAAATGCAAAACCCTTGGCCCTGCCTCCTATTATACCGGTCGTTGTTTACAATGGAGCGGCCTCCTGGAGAATTCCCACCACCTTTAGAAAATCTTTTCTGCATGCCCCGAAGGACTTAATAAAAATGACTCCGGAATTTCGATACCTTTTATTTGATCTTCATAAAATACCAGAAAGTGTTTTATTAGAAGGCCCTGAACTGATTAAAAAGCCCTTGCTTTTAGATAAACACCGCAGGCATATTGACTCGAAGATAAAGCTTTTTCTAGAGCAGGTCTCGAATTCAAAGGCTGATAAAAAAGCATTGAAAGAACTCTTAAGGGCTGCGTATTATTTTATTCTTTACCACACCAAAATGCACCCAGAACAACTTGAACTAGAAATCGAAGAAAACCTCATCGAAGAAGCCTTAAAGGAGGAATTTATGCAAGTTAAAAAATCCGCAGCCCTACAACTTATTGAAAGAGGACTCGAGCAGGGCCTGGAACAAGGTAAAATCGAGATGGCAGAAAAGCTGCTTCAAGAAAATGCCGATGTGGCTTTTGTTGTTCGCATTACGGGTTTGAGCGAAGAGGCTGTTTTGAAACTTAAGGCCAAATAGAAGAAGAATGAAAAAAGTCAGGCCCTTTCTACTCAATTTGAACCTAAAGGGATTTTAAATAGAACTCTATCGCTTGTTCAGGCTCTCCATCAAATTGCACCTTGCCATTTTTTAAAAAAAGAACTCGGTTGGACATTCGCCGAATTGTGTTTAAATCATGACTCACAATCAGCATTAATTTAGCACGATCAAGAAGCGC
>DAIRER010000379.1:0-2735 GCA_036795495.1 Pseudobdellovibrionaceae bacterium
GATTTATTTTTTCAACTTGTAAAACATCTCCAGCTTGAACTCTATATTGTTTTCCACCGGTACTAATCACTGCGTACATGAGAACCTCCAAAAACTTAACTCGAAGTCTTAGGTGTATGGCATTCTGCCTGGTTTATTGTCAAGTGGTATTCCATTTCAAACCACAAAGATTTCATATTGCTCAATGTGGTATGTCGTTTCAATCTTAAAGGCGATAGATTTTCCGATCTTTTGCTCCAAGGCATCTAGCGAATCAGCATCCACCTCATATATCCAATCCACAATTTCATTATGACAATGGATTACAATGTTGGATTTTTTATTCCCTAACATCTCTAAGTCTCTTTCAATTTCTCTAAAAATTTCATTCACAACTGTAGATTTCTTTTTAATGTAGCCCTTTCCATCACAATAACTGCAGGGCTGACACAAAGTCTTAATAAGGCTTGGACGCGTTCGCTTGCGCGTCATTTCTACGAGCCCCAATTCTGACATACTCACGATATTTGTTTTTGCTCGATCCTTTCGTAAATCCTCTGAAAGAGCATCTAATACCTTATCTCGATGCGTTTGTTTTTCCATGTCAATAAAGTCGATAATAATAATTCCACCACAATTTCGTATTCTTAACTGGTGTGCGATCTCGCGTACAGCTTCTAAATTTGTTTTTAAAATCGTATCTTCTAAATCTTTTTTACCAACAAATCGGCCCGTATTGACATCGATAACGACAAGGGCCTCGGCCTCATCAATAACAATGTAACCCCCTGATTTCAGCCAAACTTTTCGATCCATTGATCTTGAAATTTCAATATCAATATCATAAAGATCAAAAAGAGGTTTTTTTTCAGAGTAATGTATAATGTTCTGCTTATACTTAGGCATAAGTTGAGAAACAAATTTGACTACTTTTTTATGAATTTCTGAATCATCCACCCAAACACAACTTACATTTTCACTCATTAAATCTCTAAGCGCCCTTAATTCCACATCAATTTCTGAGTGAATCAGCCCAGGAGTTTTCTTTTTTTCATAGTTTTTAACTACATCCCGACTTAATCGATCTAAGTATTCTATATCTGCCCTTAACATCTCCTCTTGCGCACCCTCTCCTGCGGTACGAACGATAACGCCCCCTGAAAACTTTATATTTTGAACCATTTTTTTAAGACGCTCTCGTTCTTCCTCTTTTTCAATGCGTCTTGAAATTCCCAAATGAGTTACCGTAGGCAAAAACACAACAAAACGACCAGGATAAGAAACATGGGTTGTTAAACGGGCGCCCTTGGTTCCGATCGGATCCTTTGCCACCTGGACCATTATGGATTGACCTTCTTTTAATAATTCTTGAATAGGAATTTTTATTGAGCTTTCCGTTTCGGCTATTTTTTCTTCTTCATTTTCATCACCTTCATGGTCATCATCAAATAAAAAAGGATGTTGATTTGAATCAATATTCCCTCGAATATCACCCACATACAAAAAGGCCGCTTTTTCTAGACCAATATCCACAAAGGCCGCCTGCATTCCAGGTAAAACCTTACTTACAAGCCCTCTAAAAACAGCTCCCACCATCGTTGGAGATGTTTTTCTTTCAATTTTCAAATCTACCAAAAGTCCAGAATCAACATAGGCCACTCGTGTTTCTTGGGGCCGGCAATTAATAAGTATTTCTGCTGACATTGAATCTCCTTGGTTTAAATTAAAAAAATAATCCAGACCTCTTGTTAAATCACGTTCAGAGCCTAAAGTAAAACTTGATTCTTCCGAAGAGAATTCAAGATAACTGTTTTGCGATGCACACAAGGGAGAAACATGGCAGCAATTGATGAACTATTTCGAGTGATGGTAAATCAACAAGCCTCTGATTTGCACATTTCTAGTGGAGCTCCTCCCTATTTACGAGTCCATGGTAATATGATTTCTCTTAATTATCGCGAACTCAGCAACCAAGATGTTCAGGGACTGCTTTTTGAAATCCTTTCAGAAAAACAAAAAAAACACTTTGTTGAAAAATGGGAGTTGGATTTAGCCTATACCCTTCCAGGCGTGGGGCGTTTTCGATGCAATATATTTATGCAACGAAAAGGTTTGGGAGCTGTATTTAGAACGATTCCAGAGAAAATCAAAACAGCACAAGAACTAGATTTACCCAAGCAAATTATGGACATTATTGATTGTGAAAAGGGATTAATTCTAGTCACAGGACCGACAGGTTCTGGAAAATCAACAACCTTGGCTTCTTTAATTCATCATATTAATGTTAACCAAGAGGCACATATCATCACTGTTGAAGATCCTATTGAGTTTGTGCATGCAAATCATAAAAGTCTAGTCAATCAGCGTGAAGTGGGTAGTCATACCAAATCCTTTGCCAATGCCTTAAAGTCAGCTCTTCGTGAAGACCCCGATGTTCTTTTAGTGGGTGAGCTTCGAGATCTCGAAACGATTGCTCTGGCGATTACCGCCGCTGAAACGGGTCACGTCGTGTTTGGAACTCTTCACACCAACAGTGCCGCAAAAACCGTAGATCGCATCATTGACGTTTTTCCAGCAGAACAACAGCAACAGATTCGCACGGCTCTATCAGAAAGCCTTCGTGGTGTCATTGCACAGACTCTGTTTCGAAGAGCAGACGGTCAGGGTCGGGTTGCGGCTTATGAGATTTTAAAAAACACAAAAGCCGTTGGTCACCTTATCCGAGAGGGAAAGATCCATCAAATTCATTCGATTAT
>DAIRER010000380.1:0-2732 GCA_036795495.1 Pseudobdellovibrionaceae bacterium
CCTAGCCGTAAAAAACGGAGCTCCTTTTATTGGAATAAATGATTCCGGTGGCGCTCGAATTCAAGAGGGTATTGAATCCTTAGGTGGTTATGCGGATATCTTTACTCGCAACACTCTTTCCTCTGGAGTTATTCCCCAGATCACAGCCATCATGGGCCCCTGCGCTGGTGGCGCTGTTTATTCTCCCAGTATTACCGATTTTGTTTTTATGGTGAAGGACTCCAGTTATATGTTTGTAACTGGTCCTGATGTGATCAAAACGGTCACCCATGAAGACATCACAAAAGAAGATCTTGGGGGAGCCGTCACACATTCTCAAAAATCAGGCGTGGCACATTTTTCTGCTAATGATGATAAACACTGTTTGTTACTCATTCGTGAACTCCTTAATTTTCTACCTTCTAATAATTTAGATGATCCGCCCACTTTACCAACAATGGATCGCCCCGATCGAATTGTTGATAATTTAAATCGACTGATTCCAGAAAACCCTAAAAAACCCTACGATATGCTTTCCGTAATTAAAGAATGTGTCGATGAGGGGTATTTTTTAGAAATTCACCAACAATATGCAATGAATATAATTGTGGGATTTGCTCGTTTTAATGGTCGCCCTGTTGGCGTTGTTGCCAATCAGCCCAATGTTCTTGCCGGCTGCTTAAATATTGAGGCGTCTCGCAAAGCCGCTCGGTTTATTCGTTTCTGTGATGCTTTTAATATTCCCGTTGTCAGCTTTGTCGACGTTCCTGGATTTTTACCTGGAAAAGATCAAGAGTGGAATGGCATTATCACTCATGGAGCTAAACTTCTTTATGCTTATGCCGAAGCTACAGTTCCTAAAGTTACTGTGATCACTCGAAAAGCCTATGGGGGCGCCTATATCGTTATGGGTTCCAAATTATTACGAAGTGATATAAATCTAGCCTATCCCTCGGCAGAGATCGCCGTAATGGGTGCCGATGGCGCGGTCAATGTGATTTTTAAAGATGAAATTTCTAAATCCCCAAAACCCGAAGAAACACGCGCACAACTGACTAAGACCTATGAAAACATGTTCAGCAACCCCTATGTTTCTGCAGAGTTGGGTTACACCGATGAAGTCATTGAGCCTGCTATGACTAGAAAAAGAATTATCGACGCTTTAGAAATGCTAAAACATAAAAAAGATACTAACCCGATTCGTAAACATGGAAACATTCCACTTTAAAGGAAAGGAATATAAATATGAAACTTCCCTTTAAAAAAATACTTATAGCCAATCGCGGAGAAATTGCCATTCGTATTACTCGAGCCTGCCGCGAGCTAGGCATTCTCTCTGTTTCTGTTTTTAGTGATGCGGACCGCGACAGTCTTCATGTTTTTTTAGCCGATGAGGCCTATCATATCGGTCCATCTCCCAGTAAAAACTCTTACCTAAATTATGAAAAGATTTTAGAAGTGGCAAAAGAAGCTCATGTCGATGCCATTCATCCAGGCTATGGATTTCTTTCTGAGAATACAAATTTTGCAAAAAAATGCAAAGAAGCTGGAATTGTTTTTATTGGTCCAACTATTGAAAATATTGAATCCATGGGTGATAAGCTTTCGGCGAAAGCTTTAATGAAAAAAGCGGGGGTTCCCACGGTCCCAGGAAGTGATGGCGGCGTGAATAACCTCGAAGAAGCTCGCGCTGTTGTTGAAAAAATTGGAATGCCTGTCATTATTAAAGCCTCGGCCGGTGGTGGCGGAAAAGGAATGCGAGTCGTTACAAAATTGGATGAACTTGAAAGTGCCTTTCGCGCCTGTCGCTCTGAGGGACAAAATTATTTTTCAGATCCAACCGTTTATATTGAAAAATTTGTGTCGGATCCAAAACATATTGAGATTCAAGTTTTTGGTGATCAACATGGAAACTACGTTCACCTTTTTGAGCGTGAATGTTCTGTTCAACGCCGCCATCAAAAAATTATAGAAGAAGCACCGTCTCCGTCCATCACTCCAGCCATTCGTTCTAAAATGGGAGAGGCCTCATTAAATGCCATACGATTAATTAAATATGTTGGCGCGGGAACGATTGAATTTATTTTCGACAATCAAACTAAAGAATTTTACTTTATGGAAATGAACACACGTCTTCAGGTAGAGCATCCCATTACCGAAGCCACAACCGGAGTCGATTTAGTCAAAGAACAAATCTTTGTAGCGGCAGGTCTTCCATTAAGTTTTAAGCAATCTGATTTGGTTCAAAAAGGTCACGCCATAGAGGCTCGTATCTGCGCCGAAGATCCTGTGACCTACAAACCAAGTCCTGGAGTTATTCGCGCCTGTCGACACCCCCAAGGTCCTTTTTTACGCGTGGATTCCTACGCCTATCCTGGATATGAAGTTCCTATTTACTATGATCCTATGATTGCCAAGGTGATCACCTGGGGAGATACTCGCGAAGAAGCCATCGGTCGTATGGACCGAGCCTTAGCTGAGTTTGTTCTGACAGGAATTAAAACAAATATAGTTCTTCATCGCAGTATTTTAAAACACCCTCGTTTTTTGAGTGGTCAGTACACCACACAATTTATTGAGCGTAATTTTGAAGTCATTGAACCAGAACTTTTTAAGCAAGTAGAAGATCCAGTTTTTTTAATTGCAGCGGCCATTACAGCTTACAATGATCGAAGATCAAAGGATGTTAGAAATTTAAATGTCGTTTCACATTGGAAACGCATAGGTCGTAAACTCCAACTTAGAACTTAACC
>DAIRER010000381.1:0-2726 GCA_036795495.1 Pseudobdellovibrionaceae bacterium
CCAAGGCCCTCCATCTCTTGGATGAGTCGATCTTTATCCTTCGTATCTAACGTGTCTAAATCAGTGAATTGTGTTTTTTCTGGACCTACTTCATTCCAAGGATTGTTCTGTAAATGAGTGCTGATATGAGATTGACGATCTAGATAAATCTTTTGAATTTCATCAAGTCTTAGATCGGTAAGTCTTTGGTTATTATTTCTCATAACAAAGGTCCTTTTGCGTTCAATTCTGGAGCTAACCATTCTTTGGGGTCTGTTATAGTTTGGACTGTTTCTATATCTAATGAGCTAGGGTTTGTAATGGTAGTGGTATTGTTTCTAGCATTGGTGCTCATGTCGATGTTGGTGTTGTTGGGATTAACAAGGCTCGGGTAGACCCAAATTACCAACTCCGATCGGTTTTCTCGAAAGTCTTTACTTGAAAAAAGAGATCCTAGAATAGGAAGATTGAGTAGCCAAGCCAAGCCTTCGCGAGATTGAGATTCTTCGCTTTTAATCAGACCGGAAAGGGCAATGGCTTGAGGCTTTAAAAGGTCAAAATGTGTAGAAACTTTGTTGGTCAATAATCCAGGGATACCTTCGATGGTTTTAGATGCATCAATATTGGAAATTTCAGTATTTACAGAAATACTCATGCGTCCCGAGGGGTCAGCTAGGGGTTTGATTTTTAATAGAATTCCATACTGTTTCCAAATAACGGTGCTCATTTTGAAATTTGAAACCTTGATGGGAAACTCTCCGCCCGCCATAAATTCAGCTTCTTTACCACTTTTGCAAATTAAATTGGGATGAGCGAGAATTCGGCCCTGTCCTGAACTTTCCAGGGCTTTTAGATTAAATTTTAATTCTTCTTCACTCCACGTGTTTTTAATCAATTGAGCTGAATAGGAGGTAGGGGGTTGCAGGCCATACTGTCGAGCAAATTCTTTTTTAACCTCGGTGATAAAAATTTGAACTTTTATAGTGGGGGTGGTTTCAATGGATAAAGGATCCTGAATCACTTTAATTCCATAGCTTTTTAAAGGGTTCTCATAGGAGAGCAGATTTTCTGAGTTCGCAATATGAATTTCAAGTTGATCATTAAAAAGTAGAATTTGTTCTTTAAGTCCCGCTTTTTTTAGGACTTCATTAACGTGGTTTTGAGCTTCTGTGTGAAATAATTTTGAAAACTCAGCTGCCATAATGTATTTAATATGTAAGAGTTGTGCCATATTTTTAATTTTTAACCAGTCTTGAATTGATGAAATCTGCCCTAAAATTTGTAAAATTCCGTTTTGATATTTCATTGAGAGTTCCGGATATTCTTTAATATGTTCTTTAATTTTTTTATCATTGATTAAAGTTTTGGGATCGATCACTTGAATTAAAATTGGATCTGCATCTAACGATCCTAAGGATATCAGGCTTTCGCCTTCAGCCACTCCCTGAACCAGTACTTGAGCGCCCTGGGATTCCGGCGTGCCCGTGGATCTTTGTGTTTCCTGGGATCCCTGAGTTTTCACTTTCAAAATCGAACTTTTCTCAACCCAAATTTGAGTTCCTTTTATCGGAAATGATCTGGATTCTCCCGTACGTAAATAAATTTCTTCGGACAAAACAAAAGGCGAGAATAAAAAAATCACAAATATCAAAAACATTGAAATTAATTTTAAATATAAATCTATGACTAAACCCATGTTCAATCGTAATTGCAAATGGGGGGCCACTGTAAAGTAGCTCAAATCTGTAATATCAATTTCGATTTACGGACGAATTGGTTTAATATTCCGAATTAGAATCTAAAAAACTATTTTTTAGAAAATAGTGATTTAGCTTTTTGAACACCCAATAAAGAAAGCCCTACATTCATCCAAGAGACCTCGCCCTGTTGATTGATATGAACCACTGTTGGAGTGCCTCTGATTCCAAGAAGTTGATGAAATTTTCCACTGGTGTCTTTGGCAAAATTAAATGTGTATTGATTTTCTTGAATGCTTTTTTTTAGGGTTTCGTTGTCCTCATTATAGGAAACAGCTGTGATGTTTTTGGCCTCAATTTCTTGATTGTTAATGGCCGATTGCAGTCGCTTCATTTCAATTTTGCACGGCCCGCACCATGTAGCCCAAAATACATATATATGTGGAGTTGAAATAGATTGAGTATTTATTATTGAGCCATCCATTTGAATGAGCTCAATGGATTCTAATTTTTTTCCAGAAGTTTGTGCCTCATTCATCCAAACAGGAATTCTTTGATATAAAAAAAATCCAATGACTAATAGAAGTAAGATATTTCCTTTTAAAAAAAGCCAATAGGTTTTTGGATTTTTAAGGTCTATAAGCAGTTGGTCGAGTCGAGTTTTAAAATTAGCCCATTTCATAAATATCCTTAATTTCTTTTTAAAAAATCTCTTCAAAAGTCTAGTTGAGGTATTGTTTGCCAGTTTAATTTGTGAAATCAACAAAATTCTTTTTGGAATCCTATAGAATCATGTCATGATAAAGTGTGTGTTGTCATGGAAGATAACAAAGACAAGCAGGGTCTAGAAAAGACTCTTTCTAAAGATAGGCGTTACTTTTCAGTTAAGTCTTTGCAACTTCCAGACGATAAGAGATTGAGATTTATACATTTTCTGAGGAGAAGATTATGAAAGGCTCTAGGCGCTTTTGTTCTCGAACAAGTTTTCTAATGACGTCGGTCTTTATGCTGTTTGCATTTTTTGCGAATCGCGCCAATGCCTTTTGGGGC
>DAIRER010000382.1:0-2712 GCA_036795495.1 Pseudobdellovibrionaceae bacterium
GGAAGTTACTTTAAGGTGTCTGAATCTACGGCATTTAGAACTATCCTCTGGGTTGAAAATGAACTGATAAAATTTAAGCATTTTCATTTGCCCGGAAAAAACTCACTTTATAAAAATAATTATGAACTTATAAAAATAGATGTCAGTGAGTGCCCTATAGAAAGGCCAAAAAGAAAATCTAGAGGTCGCAGACGGAATCGACAAAAGCATTACTATTCTGGAAAAAAGAAAAAGCACAGTTTAAAAGCTCAGGTAGTTGTAGAGAATGGTAAGATTTTATCTACCTAAAATGGATTCATCAAATTGATTCAACTTTACGTGTAAACATAGCCAATTATCGCTAATTTTACACGTAATTTCAACCAAAAACTTTCAGGAGTCTTCAACTAACCATTTTTTAATGGGTCTACTGGCTTTAGATCGCGGACTTAATATGGTTCAAAAAAACAGGAGAAAAGCGTCCCCCTTGGGTCATTTCTTGTTCAAAAATTATTTTTTGTTCGGTTTTTGGATTTTTGCGTTCTTGTCCCATGCGCACTAAGCAATGTTGATCTAGCAGTTCACAGTACTGAATCAACTGAGCTTCAAGGGGAATTTTTTCTGGTTCCATGCGATGGGGAAATCCCTGCATGTCTTTACGCTCGTGGGTGGCCATAATGATTGTTTTCATTTTTTCACTCAGTTGGATTTTTCGAGACAGGCAAAGGTTCACGCTTTGGACGGGATGGTTGCAGTAAATATTTTGATCTTCAGGATGAAGAGATTTATAACTTTGTGTTTTAAGGTGATAGGTAATATGAGGTGGCATTTCTAACATACCTAAATCGGATAAAAGGGCTGAAACCATAATATCTTCGCTGTCACCCACATCAGAGAGAAGGCTAACCAACCCGGCATAGGCAGCAATCGCAGGGGATCTGCTCATGGATGAAAATTCACCAAGGCTTGAGTTATTTATAATTTGATAGGCATCGCCAATGGTTCCGAGACTGATGAGCATTTCTTTTGAGTAATGCAGAATTTGATCAAAAAGGGCTTTCCCTGCAGAAAAAGATCCGACCTCACTTTGATCGGCAATGAGTAAAGCTAATTCTGCAAACCCAGCGGTTAAGAGTAAAAACTGAGCTCGACAGCGGGCCGCAAGTCCTTGAGCTGATAAATCTTGATTGTTTTTTAAATACTCCGCGTATTTGGGTAGACATTCTTTTCGAATGTAAAGTTCTCCGACGTCCAGCATTTTTTTGAGTTTCGTTTCCGTGACTTCTTGGCCAATAGAAAGTACGGGTAAAAGTTTTTGGTTGAGTGGGAGCATGTGGTAGGCTTTAAAGCCCACCGTAGAACCTAGAACTAACTCACTGGATTTAAAAGGGATAAGATCGGCTTTGATTTTTTGTGTGGCAACAAACTCTAATTTACTCGCATGAAAAAATTCGTTTTCTAAAAGCACTAGATTGGCTCCTGATTTTTTCATAAATTGGGTCGATTCTGCCGAGGCCTTTTTGTCAACAACAACGATGATAAATGAATCTACAGCAAACTGACGAGCGATTTGAATCATTCCAGCCACTTGGTTGGGCTCTTGAACGTGATGGGCTGAAAGTAAAATAACATGGGCCTCTTGCTCATGGGCTTCTAGGTCGGAAAAGCTATCAACATTGTCGACCCATTTGTAGTTAAAGTGAAACTCATCGCAGCACTTTCGACAACGTTCATTGGCTGTGACATCATTAGAAATACAGATAAAATCCATTTTAGTGCTCATTACAGAATCTTAACACTCTGAGCTGAATTTTCAAGCTGACAGTGATAAGGAAATTTATTTAGAACAGAAGTGCGACTTTGGTCTGTTTTGCTTTACATTGAGGAGTTGTGTTTGAAATATTGGCTAATGAAATCTGAACCCGAAGTGTTTTCTATCGATCATCTAAAAGAGGATGGTTTTACTTTGTGGGAGGGGGTCAGAAATTATCAAGCCCGTAATTTTATGATGAAGGAAATGAGTGTGGGTGATGAAGTTCTTTTTTATCACTCCAATGCAAGCCCTTCGGGAGTGGCGGGTTTAGCGAGAGTTTCAAAAGTAGCCCAGGTAGACCCTACACAATTTGAAAAAAAATCTGAGTATTTTGATATCAAGGCCACCTTAGAAAAACCAATTTGGTATTGTGTTCAGCTGGAGTTTTTAAAAAAATTTAAAAACTTTATTTCTTTAGATCAATTAAAAAAAAATACGAAACTGCAAGAAATGCTCGTTTTAAAAAAGGGGCAGCGTTTATCAATACAGCCAGTGGATCCTAGTCACTATAAAATAATAAAAAGTTGGGGAATGGAGAAGTAAAAAGATGTCTGAGTATTTTCAATTTAAAACTGGTTCCATTTTTCCCGTGGTTGTTTATACAAAAGATCCATGCCCTTATTGTGATTTAGTGTTGCGACTTCTTAAGAATTTTAAATATGAGTTTGAAGAGAGAGACTTAACGGATCAGCCCAACGAAATGTTGCGATTGAAAGAAGAAACAGGATGGAGAACTTTTCCTATCGTGATCATTCGTGATCAAGTCATAGGTGGTTACACTGATATCAAAGCCCTGCATGATCAGGGGCTTTTGCAGGGGCTTGTGAATCCACAATGAAATCACAATATTCAAATAACTATTTTTCTTGGGATGCTCTTACCTCTGGGGGCCTTTCGATTATTTTTTGTTTTCTGATGTG
>DAIRER010000383.1:0-2699 GCA_036795495.1 Pseudobdellovibrionaceae bacterium
AAATAGGATTTAAATAAATACTCTTGCGCTCCTTCATGAAGTAAACGAATTCCTAAATTAACATCTTCCTCATCCAGAAGAACGAGGATAGGAAAACGATTGCACCAATCTAAAAGCTCCTTTAAATCCTCAGAAGACCTTTCGTCAGAGGTTTTAATCCCAAAAATAATCACGTCAAAGGTACAGCCTTTAAAGCTGGATTTTAAGTCCGAAAGTGAATGGATATGATTCACTATGGGCAAAATTAGACCCTGTCCGTCTGTTTGGAGATACTTTTTAACCTTAAGCGCATCAAGTTCATTATTTTCAATCAACAAAATTCGCAAATTTTCAATTTTGGACGTTAGGTTCATAAGAGCCTCTTGAAAGAATCTTTTTTTTAATTCCTATTGTTCAAATGGCATTGTAGTGCAGAAACTCACCTTTTTGTGAATTAATCGATCTGTGTTAAGATATTTTAATTAATAAAGTCTTTATTGTGAATATATTACGGAGATCTCATAAACCGGACCCATCCGTTAGATAGATTGTGATCCTTTCGATAGCAATAACGTTCATGGAGTCGTCCCTCTCGTCCTATCCAAAACTCGAACTCCTGGGGCATAAGAAGATAACCGCCCCACTCTTCAGGACATGGAACAGTGAGACCTTCAAATTTCTTTTCATACTCAGAAAATCTTTTGAGTAAATGATCGTAATTGGGCATTTCCTGGCTTTGATGAGAGGCCCACGCTCCAATTTGACTGATTCGAGGCCGTGTCTGAAAATAGGCTACAGATTGTTCGCGATTCAATTTTTGAATTGTTCCAGAAATACGCACTTGTATGAAAACTTCAGGCCAGAAAAAATTCACACATACCTTAGAATTTTCTTCAAGTTCCTTACTTTTTTGACTCTCGTAATTCGTATAAAAAATAAGACCTTTTTCGGATAATTCTTTCATATACAAAACACGAGCTGATGGAAACCCATCAGCTCCTACGGTTGCCAAAGTCATAGCATCGTACTCTCGAACAGAGTTCGTTTTTGCAAAATCTAAAAAGTATCGAAATTGCGCAAACGGTTCTAATTGAAAATCAACTTCCATAGCCATATCTAATTACTTTTTAGATTTCTTTGTTTTACTCTCTGTCGCAGCGGGAGGGGCTTCTGCGTGGGGATTTCCAAAGGCTTCACCTTTTTTAATATCCTTAAGCTCTACTTCAAATACAAGAGCCGCTCCACCAGGAATTTTTGGAGGACTTCCACGTTCGCCATAACCTAAATCTGGCGGAACAAAAAGTTTCCATTTAGATCCTACTTTCATTTTCTGTAAGGCTTCCGTCCATCCCTTGATTACTCCGCCAACTGGAAACTCTGCAGGCTTACCTCGATCATAGGAAGAATCAAACTTTTCACCATTGGTTAGTTTTCCCTCATAATCACAAACAACGGTGTCGCTGATTGTAGGAATAGCTCCAGTACCTTCTGTAATCACTTGGTATTGTAAACCACTTTCAGTCGTGACAATTCCAGGATTCTTTTTATTATTTTCTAAAAACTCTACTGACTTCTTTTTTTCAACTTCAGCATCGGCCATAGCTTTTTTCATACTATGATCTCTAAGTTTATTCATAGCCTGCATAATCTCTTCGTCTTTTAGTTCCGCTTTACCTTCAAAAGCCTCATTTAAGCCTTTGGAAAATTGCTTTCGATCTAAATCTGGAATTTGACCTTTTAAGTCCTTACCTAAACGAACGCCTAAAGCATAACTGCCTTGAGCAAGATCACCCTCAGGTTTTCCTGGTTTAGTACAAGAAACAACACCCATAGCTATTAGGGCGACACCTATCACTTTTTTTATATCACACATATTGAATCTCCTTTTTTCAACAAGAGGTGAGCCTACAGTGTTCTAATAAAATATACAGCAAATTTTCCTCTTAACATTTGGTGCCAATCTTTGTAATCTCCAGTTTATAAGGAAAGGGTCACAAATTTGAAACATTATCTACTTTTTATTCTTGCTCTTTTCTGCTTGGCGCAATCGCCCAATATTATCAAATTTTCTCAAATTCCAATCAATGCCTTTGGGTTTTGGAGGCTTCTTATTGCTGCTTGTATTCTTTATGGAATACATTATTTTAGAACTTCAAAACCTATATTCAGTTTTAATAAAAATTCATTTCCTTTTAAATTTAAAAAAAATCACTTACTTATAATTCTTTCTGGAATTGTGTTTTTCACACACTTATGGACTTTCTTTTTTGCTGCAAAGAATACACAAATTGCTAATGCGATGATTATTTACTCTGTAAATCCACTTTTTACAGCCCTTGGATCTTTTCTTTTTTTTCAAGAAAAGTTCACATGGAAACTTTTTTTCTCATACCTTTTGGCCTTTTCTGGAATTTTAATTATTTTCAGTTCGGGTTTTGAACTTCATTCGGACCGTTTTCTAGGGGACGCATCAGCCTTACTTTCTGCTTTTTTATTTGCAGTCTATGCTTTAATCAGTAAACACGTCCGAAAAAATGTCGATAATTTAGTTTTTGCAGCTACTGTTTATTTAATTACATCTCTTTGTTTTGGACTCAATGGACTTTCACAACAGCAAAACTTTTGGGGTTATTCGACAACCGATTTAATAACTCTAGCTGCTTCCATATTGATTCCAACACTCCTCGGCCATGCCCTATTTACCTACCTATTAAACCATC
>DAIRER010000384.1:0-2697 GCA_036795495.1 Pseudobdellovibrionaceae bacterium
TTTCCATCCCGGCAATCGGGAGGCCCAAGAGTCAAAGGAATGTGAGTGATAAACACTGCCATGAATTCCAGCACCCACAGGGGTCATTACAACGAGAGGCAGTGGAAAATTTCCGTGAGTCGACCACAAAGTATTTCCAGCAATTTTAAGAAGATCGATGGTGTTGAAAATATAATCTGCAAATTGAATTTCGGCGACACAACGATCACCGGCCATGGCAATTCCCATGGCCATACTAATAATTCCACGTTCATCTAAGGGTGAATTCCAAGAGGTTTTTAAACCTTGAGTTGCTGTAAAAACGCCTCCAAGGGGGGCCCCCACGTCCTGACCAAAAACATCTTTAAGATCGAGGTGGGTTTCAGCGTAATGTAAGGACATGCGAATTGCTTGAGCCATGTTAGACATTAGAAGTTCCTCCAATCCGCATTTTCATTTTGATAATAGGTGTGATTCCAAATGGTATCACTGGTGGGCTCTGCTTCTGTGCGAGCCTGATTGACAGCATCGACTCCTTCTTGTTCGTATTTTTTCCAAACTTTTTCAGCAGAATTTTTATCTAGATAACCAAGTTTGATAAGTTTTTTTTCAAAATCCATAAGTCCATCAATTTCACCAGGGACTGAATTTGCGCCACTCGCAGAGGAGTGACCATAGAGACGAGAAACTCGGGCCTCAATAAAACTCGGCTTTTTTGTTTTACGTATATATTCCAATTCTTCTTGAATGGCCAAGTAAGACTCAATAGGATCATTGCCGTTAATGACTCGAGCTCGGATATTAAAAGCTTTGGCTCGATCTGCAATATGGGTTTCACCATGCTGTTCATCATAGGGCGTTGAAATTCCAAATTTATTATTTTGCACCGTCAAAAGAAGTGGCAGTTCACTACCTTTACGAGAAGCCCAAATCAATGCAGAGGCAAAGTCCCCTTCAGCCGTTCCCGCATCTCCACCGGTCACAATACTGACGCCTCCATTTTTAACTCTTTTTTGAGCGTGGGCGGTTCCACAGGCAATAGGATATTGAACTTCAATGGGTGAAGTCACGGGTGCCACATTCCACTGAGGAATAGCGAAGTGATTCGAAAAATTACGACCTCCTGTTGAGGTATCTGTAGAGCGGTTCATCATAAGTCGAACAGAATCAATCATTTCTAAACCCATGGCGACCAGAGTGGGAGTGCAACGGTAATGCAGATGAAGCCAGTCATGATCTAAACCTTGGCCTTTATTTACTAGCATTCCCAAGGGGACACCCCAGCATTCTTCACCCGGCCCACCAATCCAAAAATAAGATTCACCGGCGCGGTAGATTTTAATAAGACGTTCTTCAAGGACGCGCGACTTCACCATAAAATGGTACATCCGCAGTAGAATTTCTTTACTCAAGGGCGGCTGGGTCGTGGAGGGACGCTTTTTACTCATAACATCCTTTCAGGTGAAGAGTTCAAGCTATCTAATCGAAAATTTTTGAGTTTGTCATGGTGAAAATGAACAGGTTTAGTAATTTGCGGTTATGCCCCTTTTTTTATTTAAAAAGGGGATTGCATTTTGGCGGGGCAAAAGATTTTCTAATGATGGACTTTGGGTTGGATTGATTTGAAAAGTCGGTTTCGCCAATTTCTGGGGAGTTTATAATTTCTTGAGCGATTGCCTCACGCACTTCAAATAAAATATCTTTAATGGAGTCTCTGACATTCACTCGTCCCATTTCAATTTGTTGTACATATTTATCCAAAAGGTGTCCCATTCCACGAAGCTGAATATCAACGTTATAGGATAATGATTTTTTAAGGTGTTTTAACTGTGAAGAGAGATTTAGGATTAAAATCTTTTTAAGTGTTTTGGCACTTGGGATTGGTATGATGTAAACACCATGCCATCCAGAAAATCGATCCACAATAGCTGGTTCAATTTGTTGTTTAAGTACAGCCCTGAACTCACTTCGGTTGATTTTTGAAAAGGCATTCTCTAAACTGTATTTTTGAGAGTTGGGTGTTTCGTGATGATCAACAAACCCTATGGATGTGGTTTCGTGTTTCATCATGCGATCAATATACTCATGACCTGCATTGGTAGTGGCTATAAATTTCGCAAATTTGACGGAAATCTTTCGACTTCGATAATTTCCATTGTTTATTCGAATTTTTGCAGAAAAATAATCACTTTCCAACATTCGTAAGAGGGAGGACTGAACCTCGGGCGAACATTTTTCTATTTCATCAAGAATGATAACAGAGTGAGGGTCTTTTAGAAGCTGTTGAGCTATTTCACTCATGAATTGCTCTGAATAAAGACCACTTCCTGGTCGATATCGATTCATTTCAATTATAAGCGACTCATAGCCCATGGCTTTGGCATACGCTTCGCCGCGAGAGCTTTTTCCAACTCCATGAGAGCCAGCTAATAGAATTTTCATAGCAGGTCCCTCTGTATTTACAAGCCCCAGCATAAAGTGAGAAGTGACTTTACTAAAAAGATCTAAAAGATCTGTATCCCCAGCAATAATTTTTCTATATTTATTAGGAAACTCTTTTAGTTTTTGTCGAATTCCCATCAATGACCATTCTTTAGGATCTCTTTTTGCAAGATCTTTTATGGCTTCATTGATGTCATCCTGGGTGATGGGTATGGAATAATCATCTTTATTTAATAGCACCTGATCTATAACTGTCTGGCTACGGTCTGGTTCATG
>DAIRER010000385.1:0-2690 GCA_036795495.1 Pseudobdellovibrionaceae bacterium
GATTCTTAACCCTTTGCGTAATCTGAATTTACACAAGATTTCTTACACCACCATTTTGTTTTAAATCATTCCAAATGGGGTAAATAAAAGATTCAAATTCATATTTTTCATTGTTTGGTTTTATTGTTGCGCAAGGCCCACGCCAAGGAGTTCCACTGCGGAGCTCCAAAATGTATTTTTCTTGTAGATCTGTGGGAAAGTCATTTAAGAAAAGGGACCTTAGGTTTTGATTTATAATATTTTTCTTAGGATGTTGGGCAAGTTTGTTATAAGCGTCAGTTGCCCAAAAAATATTTCCATTTGAGTCCGCGAGAGTAATGAAAAGATAGGGACTTAATGAGGAAAATAAATTTGAAAAATCAATTGAATTTTTTGGAAAGCTCATTTCTGTCCCTTCGGGCTTGATCATAGTTATAGTAAGATACTATAACTATATAAAAGTTGGGGCAAGTTGATTAATAAAATATTTCTTGACGTTATATTTTTGCTAACCTAAAGTCGGATAAAAATAAAGGATGTTTAGTATGAAAGAAGTTCATAAAGAGTTAGGTTCAATTATTAGAGAATATCGCACTCGTTCAAATTTTACACAATTAGAACTGTCTCAAATGCTTGGATATGATACAACTCAGTTTGTTTCATTGTTTGAGCGAGGGCTGTCAAAGGTCCCACTAAATACATTAGGTAAGCTAATTGTTATTCTTGGTATCCCAGAGCGAAAAATTACAGAATCTTTAGTTCGTGCTTATCGGGAAAACCTTCTCAATGAGATCTCTCTTGGTAAAAAAGTAGCCCAAAAAGCTTAAGGATTTTAAGCTGCTATCTTTTTTTCTATCGCTTTGTCAGCTATTTTATTTAAAATAGCTGAATACATTTCACAGGCCTGGTAGAAATTATTAATAACAAGTTTTTTTTGTTGATTGTTAAGTGAGTCAATTGCGTCCATTGCCTTGATGACATGAATCTTGTCTTCATTGGCATGGACTCTAATGAAGTTTGTAGCTTTTTCTCCCCAAGAAGTCTTAGTTGTTTCATAAAACCAGGGGCCGACATCTACGGCAAAAGCTTCTAGCATTAAAATTTGACCGAGTAGACTTGAAGGTTCTTCAAACAATACTTTGTAGTATTGGGACTCGTAAAATGCTTTTGTTAATCCAAAGACGGGATAATTTTCTAAATTTTCATCTAAATTTTTCAGATCAGATTTAGCAATTGTATGGTGCCCTTTCTCCTCGATAGTGTGTGCAGCCATTCGTTTTCCAATAGGATCATCTACATCACATCGGCTTGCTCCCAGTGAGCTTAATCGAACTGAATGGCAAACAAAATAATATGTTTGGGCAAGCCAATTCGCATAGATTTCTTTTTTAGTGAAGTCCATTTTTTGAAACAAGTTGATCACTTGACGGTAGTTTGTTGACTCAAGCAGCTCTTTTGTGTTTTTCATTTTGTTCCTCCTGAATAAAATTAATTCGTTGATTCCATAATTCATACACAATTGGGGAAAATAATTTAGAAGCTTGCTCTACCCTATTTTTTTTAAAAACTACTAGGTCTGTTGGGGTATTGTTGTATTCAACGCTGCCTTCTATGAGCTCACTTCCCCAAAGGGCGCCAAGCTTATGCATAGATCGGTCCATCCTCATCATTCCTAAAACAGTTGGTGATTCTATGTGGAGTTGATCTAAAAAGGATAAGCAACCAAGTATGTATCCGACCGGTGTAGAGTTTTTTTGCAAACTTTTTCTGAAATTTTGATTTACTGTGAAGTAGGAATTAATATAAGATTCTGGTCCGGATTGAGACTTGATCTCATCAAAGTGATTCTGATGCCAGATTCTAAGCCATGAATCTTCAAGATCCACGGGGTTATCAAGATTTATTTTTCTTAAACATGTTAGTCCGGCACAATCGGATCCATAAAATAAGGCGTGAATTCGATCTTGTCTAGTGAAGTCATTAGAGAATAATCTAAAATCGCATCCATTGATTTCTTTTAGTGTAGATTCCCAAACATTTTTAAATAGGTTGTATGAATCCAAATAAATATCTCTGTTATCTGTTAGAAGATCTTTTCCTGAAAAAACATAGTGTTGAAACATTGGATGGGCCCTTTATATATTAAGTAGATTAATATATTCTATTGAATGATTGAAAAAATTCAATTGGACCTCAGTCCAAAATTAGAAAAATTTGTAAAAAAACTCGACCAGAGGCCATTCTAAGCAATTCGCTGCGATTGCTAACTTGAGTATTCTATTGCATTTGTGGCGCACATGTTTTAAATGTTTTGCTTTGGATTTAAGTTATGAGATTTAAAGAAAGTAAAATTTTAAGTACTACAGATGATTTTAAAAAAATATCAGAATCTATTTCTGAGCTTTGCATCTTGTCTGGAGTAAGCGTAGCCCCTTACCTGAACCCAAAGCTTAAGTTTTTTTCAAGGTTAAATTTTGAAACTCAAAATTCCGTCAATGAAAACTTGAAAAAACAATTTGAAATATACAACGCGGCCTTTGTAAAAGGGGTTGATTTGAAAAAAACAGCTCAACTTTCTTGGGAGGCTCTTCGGAGGTTAAATCTAGTTCCATCTCATGATTTTTTTGATAAAATCTCTGACTCTAACTTTTTGGAGTTCTATGACTTAAATCTAATACAAATTTTTAGAGATATTAATTTTTATGGTATTT
>DAIRER010000386.1:0-2671 GCA_036795495.1 Pseudobdellovibrionaceae bacterium
GCTTGAAAAAGGGAGAATTTTGGATCAGAAAAATTACATAACACCAGAGGGAATTTCTCGTTTAAAGGCAGAATATAATGAACTTATGCATGTGGAGCGTCCCAGGGTGGTCGAAACCGTAGCCTGGGCGGCGGGTAATGGGGATCGATCCGAAAATGCAGATTATATTTATGGAAAGCGTCGATTGAGAGAAATTGATAGTAGAGTTCGATTTTTAACCGATCGCATAGAAAAGGCTGAAGTTGTAGATCCCAAAAGTATTAAAACAGATAAAGTCGTTTTTGGAGCCACAGTGACGGTATTGAATTCAGAGGACGAGCCCATGTCCTACCAAATTGTGGGCGAAGATGAATCGGATTTAAAAAAATTTAAAATTTCTTGGAAGTCACCCATGGCTAGAGCGTTATTGGGAAAAAAGGTGGGTGAGGAAGCTGAGATTAAAAAACCCTCCGGAGAAAGTGATTTTGTTACAATTGAAAAAATCATTTATACTTAATTCGATTTTTTAGAAAACAAGGATTTAAAATGGGAAAGTCTTCAAAAAGTATTTTTCGATGGATCAATCATATGCAGATTGATTTAAGTAAAGCTTTTCTATTAAAACTCAGTCGACTGTTCTTTGATCGAAAAACGGCTGATCAAAAATTGATTCCTTCAGAAATTCATCGACTTTTATTTTTGCGTTTTGATGATAAAATTGGAGATATGATAATAAATACGTCTTTAATTCGAGAGATAAAATTAAATCATCCAAATATTAAAATTGATGTAATCTGTAGACGAAATTCTTTTGATGTGATTAAAAATAATCCTTATTTAAATCAGATTTTTTTATTCAAAAAAGGATTTATTTCTAGTTATAAATTGGCACAGAGACTTAAACCCAACTTCTATGATCTTGTGATTGATTTTCGCGAATTGACCGATGCACGCACGCTATTTATTTTAAATCGAATAAATGCAAAAATAAATGTTGGAATTAAAAAAGAGGGGTATAAGTTATTCAACATATCTATCAATGAGGACTTTAGACAAAAGCACATCACTGAAAAAATTAAATCCGTATTAAATCTTTTTCGAATTCAAAATCCAAATTTAAATTATGATCTTCATCTCAATTCAGAAGATCTAAAGAAAGTGAACTTGACCTTACAAGAATCTCGTATCTATTTTCCCTATATTGTTATTAATCCTTATGCCGCAGCGAGATTTAGAAATATTTCTCTGGTTCGAGTTTTAGAGATAATTCAATTTCATCAAAATAATTCTTCAACTTTAACAGAAACGAAACCTTCAAATGTGGTGTTGATCGGCCCTCCTCATAAACATGAGGAACTTCAAAAGTTTATAAAAGAAAATAAATTGAAAAATGTTTTTTGTTTGCCCACGATACAAACAATTATGGAGACGGCAGCATTGATCTCTATGGCGGACTTGGTGATCACACCGGACACTTCGATTGTGCATTTGGCCTCTGCATTTCAACGTCCTACGATGGCTTTATTTAGAGAGGATCGCCAAGAACTTGAACAAAATTCTGTTATTTGGGCGCCCTTTTGTAAAACCTATGAAATGATTTATGCTGCAGAAAAGCAACAAGGTGAAATTGACATGAGTTCGTTTTCAATAGAGGATTTCAAAAACAGTTACCAAAGGATTCAATATGGCCAACGAAGCCAGTAAAACAAAGTTACTGCACGGAGATAAATTTTTACCTTACCTTACAGGATCTGGGATTGACATAGGTTGTGGCGCAGATCCGATTTTACAATCAGCAAGGGCCTTTGATCAAATTCATGGTGATGCCAATCAAATTTCAAAATACATTCCAGAAAAGTTTGATTATATTTTTTCAAGTCATTCTTTAGAGCATATGCTCGATCCCTTATTGGCATTAGAGGATTGGTTAAAAATTTTAAAACCTGCGGGGTATTTAGTTGTTCTTGTCCCGGATGAGGATCTTTATGAGCAGGGAAATTTTCCAAGTCGATTTAACAGAGATCACAAGCATACTTTTACGATCCAAAAAAGCAAAAGTTGGAGTCCAAAATCTCATAATATTTTGGAGTTAGTTAAAAAGCTCAATGTAGAATTGATCATGATTGAATTGCAAGAGGACAATTATGACCGTGGTTTGTACATTCATAAGGCCACGCCATGGAATATTTTTATGGGTAAACTTTGTGGAAAACTGCGAAGTGTTTTTCGCACGCCTCGAGGTCAGGTTTTTATCTGCAAAGTAATGAACTTTTTGGGTGCCACAATTGACCAAACCTCCTTGCCTCAACGTTTGGCTCAAATCATGTTTATTGTAAAAAAGAAATTGTAAATCAGAAAGCCTACCTGTTGGAAATTGAATTTTTTCCTACAGGTAGGCTCTCCTATTGCAAAAGTGGCGATCCACCATGCCCAGATTCATTCTGGGGATGCCTTTAATTATTATTATTCAATCGAAGTTTTTTTGATAAATTTCCCAACATAGGATGCAGGGCCATCTACCTTACAAGTCACTTCCGCGACTGACTCTTGACCCAAGTTTTTAGAATGGCGAATGGCCTCACGCAGACATTCTTCAATTGCACTCCCACTCTCACCGTAGGCTTTCATCCCCATTTGGTATACACCAAAAGAGGCTGTACCATTTTCTGACCAATCAAATTCGACTTGTCCA
>DAIRER010000387.1:0-2663 GCA_036795495.1 Pseudobdellovibrionaceae bacterium
GGGGGTGCCTTTGTCTTATTTTTTAAAAAACATTCTGTTATTTAAAATTAAAGTTCTTATTTTAATTCTCTCTTCGCCCTATCTCTGGGCCGCTGGCAGTTGTTTAGAACTGGAGGGAATCAACTTAGGATGTGTTTCCTCAATTGATCACACTTGCACTCGAAATATTGCCGTTAATTCTCCAAATACGGCGTGTCACTATGTGGGTGATCCCAATGTTAGCTACCGTGTAGAAGGACCTATTGCCTTTAATTGTAAAAGTTCAAAAAATACGACGGTCTGTAAAAAAAATGAAGGCAATGGAGATCAAGCGGGAGAGACGTGTGTCACTCACTCCGAATGTTACGAGTACTTTCCTCCCACCTGCCGGGAAACCTGTATACCCTGCTTTGATACTATCGTTACTGAAAAAATTGGAGTGTCAAAAGGTTGCCTGATCTGCACCCGAAAGCCTTGTGCTGATGAAAAAGAAAGACTTCTTATTTCAACTTGCCCTATTCAAAATAGTTTAGGAATGCCTCTAGGCCCTAACAATAAATGCAGCTCCAATTCACTCTGTCCAAAATCAGCGACTCCTCCCAATGGCGGACCAGAGATGCCTGTCACAATCATCAAAGGCAGCTGCGAACCTCCAAAGCTTCCTATTAATGTAAATCAACCCCCACCAAAACTCTGCATATGGAAAGTGGATAAGAGAAGCGCGACAGGTTGTGAACCTATAGAACCCGAGAACTTAAATCCTTAAAAAGAGTATTTATTTTAAGATATAACTCATTTATTACCGTCATAAATCTCAAAATAAGACTGAGAATAGCCCTAACATATGGTCAACTACTGAATATCTTTAGGGTTTCCAAAAATAAAACATTTTTTTAAAAAAATAATCTGTAAATTTATTCAAAAACAGCACAGAATATTAAATAGGGGGATCATCGAGAGTGAGTAAATTAAATCTAATGATCAATATTCTTCAGCCAAAAAAATGGACCTTGTCTATTTTAATTCTCTTTATAGTCACCACTCTTTTTTGGCAAAACTGTTCAAAGGTTCAGCTTGAATCAATTCCAGAAGATTCAGTGATAGCCAGCGGAACTGAACAAAGCGCTCTAAAACTTCCTGAAATAGACGTACCAGCCTACCGAGCCGTTATAATTTTAGATATGTCTAATTCCATGTTTTCAGGGGCTTGCCCAAGCTCCTTTGATACAATGGTTGACAATGTTGTACCATCGATCAACTGTATTGGTCCCACAGGAGTAGACCCTGATGGAAAACGTTTTATGGCTGTTCTTAAATGGATTGAAGATTTTCAAGAAAAAATCAATAAAAATAGAATAAAATATGAACATGTTAAATTCATGATTATTCCTTTTTCTAACCCACTTATCGGCACCCATTGGAATCTTCAAACCCCTCAACTAAGTTCTATTTATCAAATTTTAACCTATTTAAAATTAGAAAAAACTATAAAAACAGGATTTATTTCTCTGGATGATGCAAAAACTCATATTCAAATTTTATGGTCCATGTACTCGAAGTATCACGATCATCCTGAAGATGCTTCAATTCCACGAAATATTTTAGATGCAGTCCAGAATAAATTTAACCCAAGAAGGGACACAAAAACAATCAATGGTTCCTCAGGAACATCCATTGTCCTGCCTGCTTTAATCGAGATGAATGCCAATCTTCAGTCCGAATTAACTAATTTAAAAAATCAAAAAACTATTAATAATGCTCATTTTGAAATCGCATTTTTATCAGATGGCGTTCCAAAACCTCATGCCCTTCATATCGAACGCGCTGTTGAATATGTTTGGCTGAATAAAAAAGAAGTTCAAGATCCCGAGCTCTGTGGCCTTGGGTATGAAGGAAGCGACGGAAAATCTTATTGCAGTTATTGGGTCCCTGTCACGGGAGGTAGCACTTGCAAAAAAAACTGCGGTGAGTATTTAAAAAAATTTATTGATATGGGAACAGTTCAAATTCCGTCAAGTGAAAAACCTGCCTGTAGTGAATGGTATTCGATTCCATTTTCCTGCGCTAAATATGCGAACAATGTTAAATCCAAATGGAATGGCGAAATGATGTGTGGACCCTGTTTTGATTTGCTCAATCAATTTGAAATGCAAAAGTCTGCCTGCAGCGGCAGGAACAGTTCTTGTTATTATAACTATGATACTTTCAGCAAAGTCATAAAAGATTCTTGGGGAGACTGGACTCTGAATCGTCACGCTACGATTATTGAAAAACTAAAAGCCACAGAGTCTATCTTTAAAAAACAATTCCCAAGCGCTCAAATGAAAATGAACTTCATTCGCATTGATTCTGAAAATAATAGTTATGCGACCCAACCCGGAGAACTTATAAAAGAGATCAATTGGTTTGAAAGATCTAAAGACTATTTTTCTAAAAATCACTCTTTCAGTGTTGTTAAAGATAAAAACCAGATCACAAGTCTTTTTAATGAGCTGTATATAGAAAAAAAATACAATCTATCTATGGTTTATGCTTATAACCGCTCAGCACGCTCTCAGTCCAATGGAACTTTCAAGCCAGACTCCGATGGGGATGGGCTTGCAGATGACCGAGAGTCTCTGTGGGAGACTCTCGGTCATCTGCAAGCCCATCCCCATCGGAGGCTGGCTTGAAAGTTCCATTGG
>DAIRER010000388.1:0-2660 GCA_036795495.1 Pseudobdellovibrionaceae bacterium
ACCAGAAATTTACATCATCTATTCTAGTTAAAGTATCAAAAAGAGGTTTCAGTTTCCCAAGAGCTTCTAAGGTCTGATTATCACGTGGACCAAAATCCTCAGTTAAAATATCTTTAAAATCTGGCGGAACATAAAAAGGAGTTATCTCATCTTTCAATCGCCCCTCTTTCATTGCTTTTGAGGCTAAGTTATGACTGCGTAAGGCAAACTCATCTTGAATTTGTCGTGTTAGACCAAATTCTTTAGCTAAAATTTCTGCAGTTTGAGCCATATTGATTCCAACAAAAGGATCCGTCAGTCCCTGTAAAACAGAAATCACCGGAAAATAATCATCTTTCATATTTCCAGACAACAAAGCTTTTATTTGTTTTAAATCCGCTTTGAAGAGTTCAAAAATCAAGGGCAAAGCTTGTTGAGGGCCCTTTGCTAAAAATAGACGATCAAATATTTTTTGAATTTTATTGGGTAACATCGTTGGCAGTTGAGACATGTTTTCCGTGCCACCAGCAACAATAACATCCATTGTTCCGGAACGGATTTTTTCAAAACCTTGAGAAATCGACTCTAACGCCGAAGCACAATTGCGATGTACCGTATAGGCCGAAGTTTTTTTAGGAATCCCCGCATTGAGCGCCACCACTCTTGAAATATTCACGCTATCTGAAGGATTTCCCGTGTTTCCAATAATGACCTCATCCACCAAATTCACATCCAATGATGTCTGTGCTATCAGCTGTTGCAGCGGAACACGCCCCAAGAGTGCTGGATGAACATTTTTAAGTTTGGTTCCTGATTTTGCAAAAGGCGTCCGAACCCCTTCAACAATCACAACATCGCGTGCAGACTTTGCATATGAATTTGCCATTATAATACCCCTTATTTTCTAGTTAACCCATTGGTAATGATACCTTTTTTAAAAGCAGACTCAACCTTTTGTTTTCACTGAGTCATGTCATTGACGTCCCCTCGAGAGATGAGTAGATTTAAAAAACATTATCTAAGGGAGAATCACTATGAGTGAAAATAAACCTCTTTCGGCTCTAGACCTAGAGGCGCTAAAATATCATGCCCAACCAAAGCCTGGTAAAATCGAAGTTATTTCTAGTAAACCTTGCCAAACAGAACGCGATCTTTCGCTCGCTTACTCTCCTGGAGTTGCGGTCCCTTGTCTTGCCATCGCAAAAGATCCTTCTAAAGTTTATGATTACACCGCTAAAGGAAATTTAGTCGCTGTGATTTCTAATGGAACTGCTGTTTTAGGTCTAGGAAACATCGGCCCACTTGCTTCTAAACCCGTCATGGAAGGTAAGGGGATTTTATTTAAACAATTTGCAGGAATTGATGTCTTTGATATTGAAATAAAATCCACTTCAACAGAAAATTTTATTCAAGCTGTAAAAGCCCTTGAACCCACTTTTGGTGGAATCAATTTAGAGGACATCAAATCTCCTGAATGTTTTGAAATTGAAGAAACCTTAAAAAAAGAAATGAACATCCCTGTATTTCATGATGATCAACATGGAACAGCCATTGTCAGTGGTGCCGCACTTTTGAATGCCTGTTTAATCACGCAACGTAAAATCGAGGATGTCAAAGTCGTATTCAATGGAGCCGGAGCTTCTGCTATGGCCTGTGCAAAAATATTTATTTCCTTAGGTGTGAATAAAGAAAATATTCTGATGTGCGATAGCCAAGGAGTCATCTTTACTGGCCGCAAAGAAGGAATGAACAAATACAAAGAAGCCTTTGCCAGAAATACAGAGGCCAAAAGTTTATCCGATGCATTGAAGGGCGCTGATGTATTTGTGGGCCTCTCTGCCGCAGGTGCTTTAACCGGAGAAATGATTTTACCCATGGCAAAAAACCCAGTGATTTTTGCTATGGCGAACCCAGACCCCGAAATTGATCCCCAGTCCGCACGCAAAGCCCGACCCGATGCGATCATAGCGACTGGACGTTCGGATTTTCCAAATCAAGTGAATAATGTATTGGGCTTTCCTTCTATTTTTAGAGGAGCTTTAGATACACGATCGACTCAAATCAACGAAGCGATGAAACTGGCTGCGGTTCAAACCTTGGCAAAATTAGCGCGAGAAGATGTTCCCGATTCTGTTTCTGATAATTATGGTGGAAAAAGTTTTAAATTTGGTCCTGAATATTTAATTCCTAAGCCCTTTGATCCTCGAGTTTTATTATGGGTGGCTCCAGCGGTTGCAAAAGCGGCTATCGAATCTGGAGTTGCTACACGAAAAATTACTGATTGGAATGAATACAAAGAACGCCTTGAGGCTTTCCAAGGACCCAGTAAAGTATTTATTCGTTCGGCCATTCACAAAGTTCATGAAAATTCAAATTACTTTGGCGGAAAGTTGCCTACGCTTGTATTTCCAGATGGAAACAGTGAGCGCACACTGAAAGCGATTAAAACTTTGATTGAAGAACGCATTTGTGAACCTATTCTTTTAGGTCACTCGCAAATCATCAAAGATAAAATTGACGAACTAGAACTTCACTCTTTGAAAAAGATAAAAATTATTGAACCAGCCAGTCATCCCGATTACAAAAAATATGTTGGTGAACTTTATGATCGTCGCCACAGAAAAGGTGTTACTAAATCCGAAGCTCACCGGCTTTTACTGGACACCAATTATTTTGCGGCC
>DAIRER010000389.1:0-2658 GCA_036795495.1 Pseudobdellovibrionaceae bacterium
CTAAAGGCAGGAGGAGGAAATCTTTTAGGTGGACGAGCTTTTGTTTATTCGCTTTTTCCACTCACCTCTTTGGAAATTGGTAAAGACTTTGATTTAATTAAAGCTCTTAAATACGGAACGTTACCTAAAATCTTTGAATTTCAAAGTGACGAAACAAAACAAGATTTTTTAAGAGCTTACATTCGAAATTATCTTAAAGAAGAAATACTTGTTGAGCAACTGGTAAAAAATTTGGACCCCTTTCGAGATTTTTTAGAAATTGCAGCTCAGAGCAATGGAAAAATTTTAAATTTTTCAAAGATTTCTAAAGAAGTTGGAGTTGATGATAAAACCATTAAATTTTATTATCAAATTCTTGAGGATACACTTATAGGATTCTTTTTACCGTCCTTTCATAGGTCCATTCGAAAAAGGCAGAGGGTCTCTCCTAAGTTTTATCTTTTTGATACGGGCATTAAGCGTGCCCTGGATAGAACTTTAACTATGGAGATTCATCCGCAAACATTTGCCTATGGTGACGCTTTCGAACATTGGATTCTTACGGAAATATTTAGGCTGAATGAATATTTGAAAAAAGATTTCAGGCTTTCTTATTTTAGAACAAAAGATGATGTTGAGGTTGATCTTATCATTGAAAGACCTGGAAAAAAGGATCTTCTTCTTGAAATAAAATCTAAAAGTTTAATCAATTATGAAGATTGCAAAAGTGGTAATTCAATTGCTTCTGATTGGGATCGAGAATGTGAGTTTGAAGTTTGGTCTTTAGATCCCTCAGAAAAAAAAATAGAGAAAGCCCACTGTTTTTCCTGGCCATTGGGTTTACAACGATTGTTTTTTAACGAGGACGTTCTTGATTGAAAATTTTAGACAAAATTAAAGATTTAACTTTGACTTGGAATTAAAGGCTTACAGGTTTTTGTTGATGAATTCTTTTGTTTAAGATCTGTCGATTTGTAGGGCAAAGTAAGATTATTTCTCTCTAATGCCTTTTGAAGTCTGGCTTTGTATTTTGGTCTGAATAGAGCTAATAAATCAGATTGGCCGATGGGAACTTCCGCTTGCAATAGATAAGCTTGAAATTCATCTATGAAGACATCCTCAGAAGTGTATATGCCTCCTAAAATCTCTCGGATGGCCTCTTTGTCTGCGGATGTAACCGTATTGTTCCAAAATTTTCTTATAAAATATTGATATTCTTTATTAGAATCAAAAAGGGCGTGAGCAATTTCATGAGTCAAGGTATCTAAAGAAAAACCCACAACATTAGCCGCAATCAGAAAAAAGTCTTCACCATTATTTTTAGCTCTAAGTATTGGCAGCATTTGTTCTAAAAATCGCTGTTCTTCATAGAAGGGAGATTCTGGATTAGAAAGTGTTAAATAACGGCTTTGTTGGGTCAATTGATTGACTCGATCTAGTGTTGTGCTGCGAATGTTAAGACCTCGAGCCGCCTCGAGCGATTCGTGATAAAAAAGATGCTCCCCTTTTGTTAAGGTTCCAGCTTCAACATCGGGGCCACCATCTTGAAAAAGTGAAGAGCGTATCAAAGTTTTATTCATATGAAGGCGACTATAAAAAAGAGCAACATAGGTGTTTGGGACATTTTCTAATTCGCGAATCTCTACACGATAACTTAAAAGATGTCGGTCATGATCCGTCAAATTTCCTTTTTGAAATAAAGTTTTTGCAAATAAGGAGCTGGGATTTAGCATGGTCTCAGTGTTCACAATTCGCTTAACGCCGACCAACCATTCTAAGATGCTGGGCTCATTCATTGAAAGAGAGTCCTCAATAAAAACGAATTGTTCTTTAGTAATATGAGGCATGGCAAAAGTTGTTTTCATCGCTGAAGCATGAGTTGTGGTGTTGGAAAAAGTGAAAAGTGAACCTGTTAAAACCATAAAGAACCGTATCATTTTATTTTTGAAGTGCATCTGAATTTCCAATTTTAAATTAAATATTTAAGGGTGTTGAGGTTTAACGTAAAACTAATTTGTAAGCAAAGAAAAAACAGAACCCTTACTTATTTACCAGTAGGGGGCGTGAACTGTTATATCGCCCAGAACGAGTGCTTGGCAGCTCAGTCGTTGAGCTTCGGTAATTTGTTTTTCTGCTATAAAATGCTCTTCTGTCGGAGTTCTTTCGGAAAGGTTCTCTAGGCCCTTTTCTATAAAAATAAAGCACTTATGGCAAACGCCATCTCCGGCACAGGAGGAGGCCACAGGTATTTGTGAGTTTAATAGAGACTTCATCAGGTTTGAGCCCAGGGGCACATCAATTTTACGATTTAATTTTTTTATAAATATTTCAGGCATGTTTTCGCTTTTTCCCAATATTCTTCTTTTTGATTTAATGTCATATTTTCCCAATTCAGGGTGTCTTTTTCAGCCAAATCCCTCATTAAAAAGTAACGTTGTTCAAAACGAAGGTTGGTTTTTCTTAAAGCGGTTTCCGCATCCAATTGAAGATGCCGAGCTATTTGGGCCGTACTGAAAAGAACATCTCCGATCTCATGTTCAATATCTTTTTGATTTTGTGTTTTCAAGGCCTCTTTAAGCTCTTGAACTTCTTCATCTAGTTTTGCAAGGACCTCCTCAACAGAGGTCCAATCAAATCCATGGCGTTGGGTTTTATCTCCAATTTTGTGAGCAATAGAAA
>DAIRER010000390.1:0-2653 GCA_036795495.1 Pseudobdellovibrionaceae bacterium
AAGGCTTCTTGAACAGAGGGTACAGGAACCTGAATAGTTAATTTTTTACTTAAGTTTGAAACATGTTCTAAGTTTGAACGCATAGATAATCTCCCTTATTCTTTTTGCGAGGGCCGAGTTTATGGGAAACACGGATTAAAAACAAGACCTTTTTATTGTGCCGTTCTGGCGTCACTCTTGTGCTACTCTTTGGCGTTTTTTTATGTTAATTTTTCAAAAAACAATCTCCAAGGGAGTTTCGTGGAGTCGGGTGAGCTTCAAAAAGTGCATTTTGTAACGGGAAAGGGAGGGGTTGGAAAATCTACTTTTGCGGCGGCCCTTGCTTACAGTGAAGCCCTTAAAGGAAAAAAAGTCCTTTTGGTCGAATTGGGGGACGAAAGTTTTTATCAGCATTTCTTTTTGTTATCTAAAATTCAATTTCAACCCGTGGAAATAAAACCTAATTTTTTTTGTGCGCACTGGGTTGGAGAGCAATGTTTAAGGGATTATCTTAAGCATTTAATTAAGTCAGAATCACTTATAAAACTTTTTTGGGAAAATCCAGTGACTAAATCATTAGTTCATGCGGCCCCAGGTCTTTCAGAGTTGTCTATTTTAGGAAAAATCACAAGTGGAATTCGCCATCATGGCCCCGCCTTAGATTTTGATGTTATAGTCGTTGATGCTTATGCCACGGGACACTTTCAGGCCCTTTTGATGGCTCCAGAAGGGCTGCAAGCCACTCTTAAAAGTGGTCCTATTTTTGAACAAGGGCGATCCATTAAATCAGTATTACAAAACCCAGCAATAACACAGTTTCATATTCTTTCTTTATGCGAAGAGTTTCCCCTAATTGAAGCTTTAGATTTAGAAAAGTTTTTAATAGATTATGGGGCTAAAAACATTCAGCTATGGCTAAATAAAGTTTTGCCCTTAGATAGGGATCTTCAAAAAGAAATTTATGATTATTTACATGAAAAAAAACAAAGACAGGACAATGCTTTAAAAATATTGGATCAAAAAAAGGTTTATATTTTACCCTGGGTGCTAAAAAATTCAGTTTGGGATGTTTTAGAGGGACTTTTCCCCGCTTTAAATTCTCGGGGGCCGAATGAAAATAAATAAGAAAATTCTAATTTGTGTCGGAACGGGGGGCGTTGGTAAAACCACCATTGCCGCAGCTTTAGGGATTCAAGCCGCGAAAGAAGGTCAAAAAGTGTTGGTCTTGACGATTGATCCTTCTCAGCGATTGGCTCAGGCTTTGGGTATCGATAAATCTCAAGGGATTAGAAAAGTGGATAATCAAGATTTTTCTGGAGAGCTTTATGCTTCGGTTGTGCATCATCAAGAGATGTTTGATGGTCTTATAAAAAGGGCGGCGGTGAGGTATCCCGGTGTGATCAAACTATTAGAGAATAAGCTTTATAAGCAGTTAACAACCTCACTGAGTGGATCACAGGAGTTTACCTCTTTAGAAGCCCTTTATTTAGCCTATCAATCAAATGAGTATGATCTTATTGTTCTAGACACGCCACCTAGTAAGCATGTTTTGGATTTTCTTAAAGCTCCACAAAAGTTGATTGAGATCTTAAATAAATCTGTCGTCGAGTGGTTGTCTGATTCTCATCAGTCACAAGTTGGTCTATTTAAAAAAATTCTTCAACAAGGCACACAAATGGTGTTGAAAATTTTAGAAAATCTTACGGGTAAAGAGTTTATATCTCATTTAGCCCAATTTTTTGCCCATCTTGGGGATTGGCAAGGGCAACTTCAGGAGCGAATCATCAACATGCAAAAGTTATTATTTTCTGAAAATGTTCAGTTTATAATGATAACGGGTCCAAGCATTCCTCATTTGGCTGAGTCTCAGTCTCTGCAAAGAGAAATGCAAAAAAATGGAGCCACTTTAAAATCCATTTATGTAAATAAAGCTTTTCCAAGTTGGTACCTAAAAGCGAAGGCTCAAAATTGGGAACTCAAGGGACTTGCGTCTGAACTTAAATCTTTTTTCGATGGTCAGGACATTTTGTTAAAAAAATTTGAACAAGAACAATCCCCAGAAATTTCCATTTACAGAATCCCAGAAATCGAATTTGATATCAAAGATTTTGAATCTTTAAAGAAATTTACGCAAACAACGTTTATAGGATCAATAAAAAATGTTTAGATACAATAAGCTTAAATTCAATAAGATTAGATACCAAAATTTTTTAATGACGTTTATTTTTGCGAGCCTCTATCTGATGGGGTGCTCTTTAAATTCGATCAAAAAAACAACGCCATCTAAGAGTGAATCTTACTTGATCCACGATCAACAAAGTCTTTTAGAAGAAAGTCAAAAGGCTTTGGATCTAGGTCAGCACCAACAGGCGATCTCAAAATTAGATCAGTTTTTTAAGAACTATCCTCAATCGACGTTAACACAAAAAGCTCGATTGATTTATGCTCAAGTTCTGGATGAACAAGGGCATTTGGCAGAAGCCGAACTGATTTATAGATCTGTATATCAAATCACAGACCCTGTGGACTCGGTTTTATCCCTCGAAGCTATGTATTTATTGGCTCTCAATTATCAATCTCAAGGTGATGATATTAAAAGTGCTTTAATATCATCACCTTTAGATTGATAATTGAAAGCCATTAAATAAAAAGCAACGAGGGATAAAATTGAATC
>DAIRER010000391.1:0-2651 GCA_036795495.1 Pseudobdellovibrionaceae bacterium
TATTACCTTTGACACTCAACTTTATCGATTTATTAGAAATTCTCCAAACTCTCATCTGATCGCTGCAGAGCTTTTAAACTACAAAATTAATCCAGAAGAAATCCACAGGCATCTCCTAGGCCATCACACCATCAATAAAATTTCATTTCTTTCAAAAGTTCTAGGAAGTATCGAGTACTATCACCATGGACAATTAGCTATTTTGAATTTCACTAAAAAAGATATGGATGCCCATCGCCTAGACTCTGATGAATCTAGGGATATTATTGATATGATCATGAATATTGAAACCATCGAAGCCGCCGCCATTTTAAGGGAAGACCGACAAAATGAGTATAAGATTAGCTTAAGAAGTAAAGGTGTCGTTGAACTATTGGAACTTGCTGAAAAACTAGGAGGCGGGGGACACCGCTTTGCTGCTGGAGCTTATGTCAAAGAAGCATATGAGCCACTCAGAAGTAAAATTGTAACCGATCTGATCTTTCAACTTAAAAAAAACTTTAAATGAATAAAAAAAAATCTGAAATTATTTGCCGCTGCAATAATATTTCTAGAAAAGAAATAGAATTAGCCATTCAAGAGGGCGCAGACACCTTGAATAAAATTTTTGATGCAACAACCGCTGGGGTAGGTGCTTGTGGGGGAACCTGTCGACGAAAGATGGCTCCGATTTTAGAGCACTTTTTAAAAACAGGCACGTTTCCTCCAAACCAAATCATTGAAAATAAAAAAAAATAAACCGTACTTAAAAAGTTACTTTCCGTTGCATTTTTTATTTCAATTGTGCTTTTTATTTCAGTTGCACTTTACAAAATGAACGTTTAACATTTTTTAAATGTTGGAGGAAATTTTAAATGGCTGGAGTACAAAATCTCAAAGATATTTTCTTATTTAAAGAACTTTCTGATCAAGAGATGGCTGTCATAGATAAAATTTCAATTGAAAAAGATTTTTCTCCGGGCCAAGATATTTTCATTAGTGGCCAAAAGGCTTCTGCCTTCTACCTTATCCGCATGGGTTCAATCAAAATATTTACAACTTCCAATAAGGGTGATAATTTGAGTATTGCAACTCTCGGCTCGGGATCTCATTTTGGAGAAATTCCTTTTTTAGACTCAGGGGTACGTTCTGCAAATGCACAAACCATTGAACCTTCAAAGATTATTGAAGTCCCCTATTCTGAACTTTCAAAAACACTTGAAGCCAACCCCAATATTGGTGCTAAAGTATTTCGAGCCTTTTCTAAATACTTGGCGGCTCGACTTAGAAATACGCTTGATGATCTAGGACATGCCAAAGAAGTGAAATTAAAACACTTTTAGGCTGCTAATTTTTGACTCATTTGACCCATATCTGATTTAGACTCTTTAGAATCATTGTTAAACTTATTTTCACTTAATCCATAAATTAGTTTATTTAACGCAGTGGCCGACTGCCCCAATTGGATAGCTTGCTGTTGAAGTTGCTTTGCATTTGCTGAAAGCTCTTCCGAGGTGGCTGCATTTTTTTGAGTTGAGCTATCCAATTGATGTACCCCCGTCGAAACCTGAGTAAGACCATTGGATTGCTCCGTACTGGATGTGGATATCTCTTCAACCATTTGTGAAAGATTTTTAATGGCTTCAATCACAGATCTAAAAGCTTCTCCGGTTTCATCCGCTAAACGCACACCCGTTTCTGTTTTTGAAAGGCTTTCTCTAATTAAGTTCGTTATATCTTTTGAAGCCTCTGCACTTTTTTGAGCTAAGCTTCTTACGGCATCCGCAACGACAGCAAACCCCCGGCCTTGCTCTCCCGCACGAGCAGCTTCTACGGCGGCATTTAAAGCTAGTAAGTTGGTCTGAAAAGCAATGTCATCAACCACTGAGATAATTTCAGCAATTTTTTGAGAACCTTCAAAAATTTCTCTCATGGCAAGAGTTAAGTCTGAAATTTGAGATTCTCCAGAGCGCGCCGCTGTTGTACTTTGAGAAGACTTTTCGGCTGCTAACTGAGCTTGACTCGAATTGTGTTTAACCATACTCGAAAGTTCTTCCATTGAAGCAGATATTTCTTCTAAAGAACTTGCAGAAACACTCGACTCAGAGGCAACGGCTTCACTGGCAACAGTGAGTTCATCACTGGAGTAAATCAAAGAATTTCCCATTTCATTTATAGAGTGTGTCAATTGAGTCAATGACTTGGTAACACTGCGACTGAAAATTAAAAAAACAATCAATGAAAGCACAAAACAAGCCGCAATTGAAATAAAAAATGCGTTTCTGGCAAATTCAATCTCACTAAATACTTCTGAAGAAGAGGAACGTGTTAAGACACCCCACCCTATAGATTTTCCAAGATCCCCGCCCCACACAGGGCTAAATCCACTGACCTGTTCTATTTTTTTTCGGGCATGTTGTGATAGCAATGTCCCCGTTTTACCTTGAATCACTTCCATTGCAGCAAGGACTTTTGATTGAGCAAGATTGAGTTTTCCGGTCACCTCTGAACTTTCGGTAAATCCATTCTCTTTTCCTAATAACGATGGGTCATATTCAGAAAGCACAACGCCCTGATGATCTAGAATCGTGAGTTCACTTTTATTGTACCCACGTTTTTCAAGGGCTCGATAAGTTGTTAAAAGAGCTGTACGCACCCATTTCATATTAGCA
>DAIRER010000392.1:0-2645 GCA_036795495.1 Pseudobdellovibrionaceae bacterium
TGTTTATAAAGTGGTTCCCTTTGTGCGCGTCCCTCATCCGTACGCCGCACTTGGATCTTTTTTTTCATGTTTAGGGGTTATTGCCGTTCATAAAAGCTTTGTTTTTATCGCTAAATCCTTTTTTTCTTACAATAAAATTTACGGCGCAGTTGCAGCTTTGCCCATTTTGTTGTTGTGGCTTTTAGGCATTTGGAATGTGCTATTAGCAGGAGCGGCCCTCTCTGCAGCCCTTACTCGTCGAAATAGCCCTGCCATCGAAGTTTATGGTGATGAAACTTAGGTGGCCAATAAAATTTTAATACATTGATCTTTGGAAACTGTTACCCCCAATTTAAATATTGCTAGCTTTTTTTCTGATTGCTGGTATTTAATCAAATCCTTTAAGGAGATTTTATGGAATTCACACTTTTAAACTTGATCGTTGTTTCTTTTGGATTGCTTATTTCGCTAGGTCTAATTGTGGCCCTTTTGTTACGTCGAGTTGTTCCAACGAATGAAGTACATATCGTTCAATCTGGAAAATCGACAGTTTCTTATGGTAAAGATCATACAGATGGAAACACCTACTACGAGTGGCCTTCATGGCTTCCAGTAGTTGGTATTGTCAAAATTGTTTTACCTGTATCTGTGTTTGATGAAGATTTAGAATCTTATGAAGCTTACGATATGGGACGACTTCCTTTTGTTGTCGATGTTAAAGCTTTTTTTAGAATTACTGATTCAAATGTTGCAGCTCAACGAGTGAGCTCTTTTAATGAACTTCGTGATCAACTCCGTGCGATTCTTCAGGGTGCCGTCAGAACAATTTTAGCATCAGCAGATATCGAAGAAATTATGCAAGGCCGAAGTCAATTTGGCGAACAGTTTACAAAGGAAGTAGAGGCTCAGCTTAAAAACTGGGGTGTTTCAACAGTTAAAAATATTGAACTTATGGATATTAGAGATTCAAGTTCGTCCCACGTTATTAAAAATATTATGGAGAAAAAGAAATCTCTCATTGAAATGCAGAGCCGTATTGAAGTTGCAGAAAATTTAAAACGAGCCAGCATTGCAGAAATCGATGCGAAACGTGAACAAGATATTCAGTTACAAGATGCTTTACAAAAAGTGGGCTCTCGGACAGCAGAAAAAGACAAAGAAGTTGGAATTGCAAACGAGATGGCTCAACAATCTATAAAAGAACAATCTAAGGTAACAACTGAAAAAGAACTTGCCATTACAAAAATCAAAGATGTGACCCAAGCTACAATTAAAAAGGATGTCGAAATTGTCCGAGCCACTCAAGACAAGGAAACGGCCGCGATTAATAAAGAAATGGCACTGATCAAAGCCTCACAAGATAAAGAAACTAGGATTCTTGTAGCTGAGGCTGAAAAAACAACAACCATTCTTGTTGCCGAAGGTAACTTAGAAAGTAAAAAACGAGAATCTGAAGGTATAGCATTTGAAGGTACGGCAAAAGCCGAAGCTGAAAAAGCTATGCAGTTAGCGCCTGTACAAGCTCAAATAGTATTGGCTAAAGAAATTGGAAACAATGATGGCTATCAAAAATATTTAATCACAATTGAACAAGTTAAAGCGAATCAAGCTGTTGGAATTGAACAGGCTAAAGCCTTGTCCTCAGCCGATTTAAAAATAATTGCTAATTCAGGCAATGTGGAAAATGGTATGAAGAACTTGATGGATGTGTTTTCGGCCAATGGTGGCACTCAAATAGGATCCATGTTAGAAGGGTTGGCTCAATCTGAAAAAGGATCGGAACTGCTAAATAAGTTAGGATTAAAAAAATAATATATAAGTTGTAGAAATGGCTTTCTGTTTTCGTAAATTTTCCATAGTCAATCTCGGTTAAAAGATGCTTATTGACTCTATTTTAGGTTCAACCTAGAAGGTTTCAGATTAAATTTTTTAATGCTAAAAGAGGTTGTTTCATGGTGTTTTATTTCGTTTTATCATTCCTGTTGAGTTCTGAATCCCTATTCGCTCAAGGAGGAGCAACGCCATCCGTTAACTATCCTAGTCGGGAAGAGCGAGTAAAACTCTTGAATGTCATTAAAAGTGTAAAACCTCAGGTCTTAATTTTTAGAAATCTCCAGAGAGCAACTCCAGAAGATAGAATATTCATAGACTATTTTCGTGATAACATTTGGGGTCCTTTATCGAAGTATGGAGTTAATCCAGAATTGGGAAATGATAGTTTTGGATCCTATTCAACTCTCCAGTCTCTTTATTATGTTGGAATTGACCGAGCCCTTTATAAAAACGAAACAGAAAAAGAACATTGGAAAAACAGAATGTTAGCTCTGGAGGCTGAAGCGGTTCAATATATGACCTCTATGGAATGGAAAAATAAATTAAAAACCATTTATCAATTATCACTTAAAGTGAAGGGTCCAATTGCACAATGGATCCAACAAATCTATGAGCAAAATTTACTTTTGGGGTTTGAATCTAAGGATTTCGATAAAGTTCAAAGATTAAGACAGCTCGAAGCTCAAGTGAAAACGATTTCCAACAACACGCCTATTGCTCCTTTTTTGGGTGAGAATCAGCGTCAGGTTGAGTTAGTCTTAAAGAACTTTTATTCTAAAAAAGTTTCTTTTAACGAGGCCTCTTTTCAATTAGAAAAATTAAAAGAACATTCT
>DAIRER010000014.1:0-13300 GCA_036795495.1 Pseudobdellovibrionaceae bacterium
AAGAGACAGGTCCTAATGAAATTAACAAGTTAACAATCATTTGCTGATCTGATCTTTAAATCAGAGAAACAAAATCCTAATTTTTAGATAAAAATTCTTATAACTGAGACTGATTAACTGATCTGAAGTGATAAACACAAAATAACTACGTTTTTTTAAAGGGTAAAATACTTTATGCCCCATAAACTATAATTATAGACTCTATTTAGCGTGGGGTCAGGGCCGTAGTTTTAATCGCGGGACAGTTTATCAATTCAGTGGAAAGTCTTTACCGATAATGGATTTAATATATTGAGGCCTATCAATAGAATCAGCGTCATACCCCGTGGCAAGATGAATGTTTTTAAATCCCAAGTCAAACACCCCTTTTGCCACGACTAAGCCTGAAACACCATTCGCTAAATTTACATCAATGTAAATGGGGGTATTTAAATCAATTGAATTTGCTGAATTTAAAAACAAAGCCTCATTCTCAAAACATAAAATTGATTTTTTTAGGTCTGTAGCCACTATATTCCAAGCCATATGAATTAAAACATCATCATCAATTAAAATCGCATCGTATTTTATCTTAGGCGATTTGAACTTAATCGGGACAAAGCCCGCCATGGATTTGGGAATTAACTTTACATTTAATCGTGCACAACGCGCACGTATTTGTGGTTCTTCATAACGGGAACTTACTAATATTGCCCGCCCCCCAAGGTTTAACTCTTCTACAAGATCTAAACCTGTCTTGTTTTGATTCAGTAGCTCATAATCAACTAAGAAAAGAATGTTATTCTTTTCTTGCTGCTTTACCCAGTTTGAAAAATCCTCTCCGGAGGTAAAGCTAATATGGGAAATTCTATGACTTTCAATATGTTTTGATTGAAAGCGACCCTTCCAAATTCCATGAATGGAAAGATCATCGTCAAGTGTAATGATTTTTGTTCCCTGTTCAAGAACTAGATTTTCAACAAACCAATCAGGTGCTGTTGCTTTAGGCAGAGTAATTGTAATAGTTGTTCCTGTTGTACTTGTTAGCTTTGAGTCCGTTGAAGAAGTAACTTCAAATTTACCTGAAAAATGTTCGATTGTTTGTTTTGCATGATAAATACCAAGACCCGTTCCTGAATTGGTGTCTTTTTTTCCAGAAGTAATACCCTCTTTACCTAAACGAGATAAAATATGAGGAAGAATGCCTTTCCCGTTATCTTGAATTATTAGATAAATATCATGATCTTTAGAACTTAACGCTATACGAATTCTACCCGTTTCATTTGGAAAAGCCTCGACAGCGTTATTGATAAGATTTGAAAGAACACGTTTAAATTCAGTTATGTTTATATTTGCAAAGAGCCCATAACCACTATTCAAATCCTCTTCTATTTGAACACCTATTTTATCGCGATACTGAATCCGTTTTTCTGAAACCAATGAATCTACCACCGCCGGCAATAGTTCAATTCCCATTTCTGTAGTTGGAGCGGCGTCAGTCCCTGCGATATGGGATTTAGATTTTTGTAAAAGTGAATTTGCAATATCGTTGATTCGGTTTACAGAGTTACGTATTATAATACGTTTGTCTTCGGGAACCTGGCTAATTTGACTTAACATTGAATTCAGAGCTGCTAGCGGGGAGCGAATGTCGTGGGAAACCTGTGATGCAATTTTGATTAAGGTTTTATTTATTTCAGTCTCAATTTGTGATTTTTCATAGACACGAATCATTGAAAGCATTTTGTTAAAATTATTGCTAATGAAAGAGATTTCATCATTTCCAGAAATACTAATATCAATATTCAGGTTTTTTTTGTTTATGATTTCATTAATTGAGTTGTTAAGTTTATAAAGCCTTCGTACTAAATAATTCGCAAGGAAATTTGACAGAATAATTGATAGGAAAATTAATAGGCTAAAAACAAAAAAGCTTTTATTTTTTAGATCTTTAATACTAGAGACCAAATCTGCTGTGGAGATCTCCATTTGCATTAAATAGTAATATCGGCCATCACCTGTTGAAATATTTTTTGTATTACATTCACAACAATCTGAATTGTCAATATAGATGTTTTTTTGTTTAATGTAACTTATATTTTTCTCAATTGCTAGTCGGAGTGGCTGTTGATGAAGTAAAGTAACATTATCTTCAACAAACTCACCACTTTGATTAATCATCCCTAAAACATTTGCAGATGGCGTAAAAAATCCAATTGAAGCAATGTTCTGATCTGATTTAATTGTGAATGATAGTAGTTTTGCAATAAATTCAAGCTTCACACCAACTTCAAGAACCCCTTTATGATAGGGGTCGGAAATCATAATAAATTTATATGGACCCTTGCTAGGAAAAGCTGGGATAATTGGAGTTACAAATATTTTATCTGCACCAGGAACTGTCATGTTTTTATAGTCATCACAAAAGTCAAAAAGTTTTTTTGTTCGTTCATTTTCAGGAGTAACCGTGTCCCTAATAAATTGTCCATATACATCTGTTGCTGCAATTTGACTAACTCCCAACTGATTTGCAATTAACTTGAGTTTATCATCAGAAGGTAAAAGGATAGATTTTAAGTTGTCTCTAAATAGCTTAAGCGTTGCTATGGCGGAATTTTCTGAGTTTTTTTCTAATGTAATGAACGAGTTTGATATAATATCCTCAGTGCTTTGATATTGTTTTTCAAAACGTGTTATCATGTTTTCAATCAAGATGTGTTGAAATACATATACCAACAAAGTAATGATAAAAATATTCAAAATTAGCATCCAAAAAAATAGCTTATATTTAAATTTGAATTTCATGAAATTTTAATTCCGGCAAGCATCCCACCATCAAGGACTAGAGTTGTTCCATTTATATGACGGGAGTTTTCAGACAACAGAAATATAACAAGGTTTGCCACATCGCTGGGCGTGCCCAAAAAGGCTTTTCCTTTACTGCCTACAATCTTTGTATGTTGTTTTGTTTTAATCATTGGTGTTTTTATAAATCCGGGAAGAATGGCATTGCATTTTATATTGTAGTTTAAAAGCTCTAAAGCCAGTGATTTTGTTAATCCAACAAGGCCATGCTTAGTTGTGCTATAGGCGACGGAGTTTTCACCACCAATTATTCCATAAATTGATGCTATGTTGATGATGCTCCCCTTTTTATTTTCTTTCATTTTAGGAATAAAATTTTTTAACAACAAAAACACTGATGTTAAGTTTAAAGAAATAATTGAATCCCATTCGGTTATATTTAAATTTTCAATCTTTTTAAAGGCGCCACCGATGCCTGCATTATTTATTATATCTGAGGGCCACAATCTTTGTTTTTTGAGCTTTTTGTGCAATGATTGTATTTGGGATTTTTTTGTAAGGTCGCACGAAAACAAATAACAATTTGTTCCAAATCCTGAAATTTCTTTTTTAACCTTAAGAAGCTTACTCAGGTTTCTAGAAACTAGAATAAGATCATGTCCTTCTTTGGCCAATTGAAAAGAAATTTCCCTTCCGATGCCTTGGCTTGCTCCAGTTATTAAAATAAGTTTTTTCACAATACGCCGCCTTTAGGCATAAGAGTAACCGAGGGAATATGTACATGACTTTTATTTTGCAGTATAAATTCAACTGTTTTAGCAACAAGAGTTGGATCCAACATGTCTTCTAAATTGAACTCAGGGTAAGAATTCCAAAAATTTGACTTAACAGCCCCTAAATATACTCTTGTTATTTTTATTTTTGGATTTTCAACTGCTAAAACATCTAGAATTTTAGAAGATGCAACTTTTGATGCAGAATATAGGGCGTTATTGGCAAAAGAATCAATTTCACTATTTGAGTTAATATTTATTAATAAAGGCGCTTCACTTTTTAAAAGCAAAGATTCAGATCCCTGTAGGCAATTAATTGTTGAAAGATAGTTAGCATGAAGTAATTCTAAAGCGTCATTGGCAGTGCTTTTAAATAGCGGCTTAAATAGAACTCGTCCCTGAGCTAAAATTAAACAGTCAATTTTTTCAAAAGTAGAATTTATTGTTTCAAATGTCTTTTTTACTTCAGTTGAATTTGTTAAATCACAAAGAATATTTATACCAGAGTTATTTTTTTTATCTATTGAAATAACGTTGTAGTGATCACGTAAAGAATTATGAATTGCCAAACCAATACTGCCATCACCCCCAGCAATTACAATATTTAAATGTTTATGATTTATTTCTTTCTCTTTAATCAATTGAGACTCCACCATCGACAACCAAAGAATGACCAACCACATAAGATGCTTTTTCAGAGGCCAACCAATATATGGCTTCTGCCACTTCTTCAGGTGTGCCGGCTCTATTTACGGGTTCTTGCTTTAAGGACTCTACAAAGTCCTGGTCTTTAAATACGCGCCTTAACATTGGAGTATCTATGGCGCCAGGATTTATTGCGTTTATTCGAATCCCATATTGAATTTGTTCTAATGCCACGGATTTAGTTAGGCCAAGAACGGCGTGTTTAGTCATTGTGTACAAACTTGAACCCGGAATACCAAGTGTTCCCGCAATTGAAGCTACGTTGACAATGGACCCCTTGATATTATTCTTTCTAAAAAAGACAACTTCTTTATTTAGAAAATGCCACAAGCCTTTTATATTTATGTCCACAATCTGTGAATAATCTTTTAAGGTGAGATCATAAGTATCTGCAATTTGCCCCTCAATGCCTGCATTATTAATCGCAATATCAAAATGTAACTTTTTTTGAATAAAAAACCGCTCAACTTCTTCATCTACTGATACGTCCACAGAAAATAATTGAATTGAATTTGTGGGCTTTTGACACAAACTTCGTGTTGTTTCAAGTTTGTGTAGATCGCGCCCAAGTAAAATCAAATCTGCATTACTATCAGAGTATTTTTTAGCAACAGCTCGTCCTATCCCTGATCCCGCACCCGTAATCAAAACACTAAGTTTATTCATCCATTAATAGTAATAATTTATATATTTTATTTCTATATGGACTAGACTAAATTAAATGCAATCTTTAAATACACAAAGCGACACAGTTCACGAAGGTCTTCGAAATAAATGGAATTGTTAAATCGCATCCTATTATATCTTAGATATTTGTAACTGGATCGGGACAAGACTTGCTAAGCCTTTTGGGATCAATCTCAATCTTAGTTTTTTACATTTATCTTGAACTTGTGGCTCCTCAAACTGGCGACCGGATCAAAGTCCTATTTAGAAGTTCTGTTTTTATGCTTAAGATTTTATTGAAGAATGAACATAAATGAACTAAAAGATGGCTGACCTCGGCAGAAATGAAATTACTAATGTCGAGCCATTAGTTTATCTAGAATATTTACAAGAAATTAATTTAGATCACAATCCCGTAGCTGAAGTTATCGTTTTATTAAATCTACCATATATTGAAAACATATTTGTTCGTGATACAAAAGTAAAATACAATAACATTGAAAATAATGGGCCTATTAAAACTGAATGGCCTATGCCCTTTTAAAATTAGGCCTATTTTCCATATCCAAGATCTAAAAATGAATTTATGAACAAGATTGGTTTATTTTGTAATTTTTATGGGGATAAAGCCAGCCATTGTTTTAGGAATTAACTTTAGACCTAGATGCCGGCAGCGTTCTTGGATTTTTTCTTCTTCGTAACGTGATGTGATTAATACTGCTTTGTCGGCGATATTCAATTCATCGATTAAATCAATCCCTGTTTGGGATTGATTTAATAACTCATAATCCATAAGAAATAGATTGTGACGTTTAACGCTCATTAACTTTATTTCATTTTGTTGATCTTCGAAATACCATTTTTTAAAGTTATCACCTGATGTAAATGAAAGATGTTCAATGCCATGGGCCCCTACGCCCAAAGAGCTAGCTCGCCCCTTCCATATTCCATGGATTGAAAGATCATCATCCACACTAATAATACGTGTGTCAGGGTCTATAACAAGAGCCTCTACGAACCAATCTGGGGCCGTGGCCTTTGGAAGTGAGATCGTGATGGTGGTTCCTTGGTTTTCCATCGAATCGATTTGAATTTTTCCAGAAAAAATTTCGATGGTTTTTTTAGCATGATACAGACCAAGCCCTGATCCTGACTGAGTGCCAGTTTTTCCATGGCTTACTCCCATTTTACCTAGTTTTTTTAAAATCTCTGGGGGGATGCCTTTTCCATTATCAGAAATAATAACAAGAACTAAATCCTTTTCATTTTTTACCTTTATCATAACCTTTCCACTTTGGTTAATAAAAGCTTCTACGGAATTATTGATCAGGTTACTCATTACTCGTTTTAAGGACGAGGAATCTACATTAACAAAAGCCCCATAGGAAGAGGCAAGATCTATATCGATATTGACGTCCACTAGGTTACGAAACTGAACACGTTTTTCTGAAACAATCGTATCCATCAATGCAGGTAATAGTTCAATTTTAAGTTTAATATCTTGATTCTCGTCACTCACCAAATCCGTAGAGGGTTCATTTAGATTCACCCCTGTTTTTGATTTTTGTAAAAGTGTATTGGCAATATCATTGATTCTCTGTATTGCATTTCGGATCAACAAGCGTCTATCTTCAGGAATTTGATCCAGCGTAAAGGAAACCATATTTAGGGCAGACAATGGTGAGCGAATATCATGCGCCACTTGTTTGGCCTGAATGGTTAAATATTTTGCTGTTTCATTTTTTTGATAAAGTTCATTTTTTTCTCGTATGGCATTTTCTAAATCATTGACCCAATTTTTGAAATGAGCATTGAGTTCGTCGAGCTCTTTAAGTGCAAAATTATTCTCTTTATAAAAAAACCTTTTTTTGTCTTCGGTTGCAAGGTACTGTTGCATTGTTGGCATGTTTTTAACTAATTGCTCTATTGGAATCACAAATAATTTTAATATGAAATACCTCATTAATATAAATGTCGAAGCCAATCCCATTGCGGCTAAAAGCATTGCATATAATATAGTTTTAAAGATTTCTTCAGATCTTAGACTGTCTTCCTTAAGATAAAATCCAATTTGTCCAACTGTTTCTCCCCCTAATACGATCGGCTTTACAACCAAAGCCCCACCTGCAATATATAATATGACATCTTCATTAAAATTTATTTGATTTTCTACTGCTGATAAAATCATGGGTAAGTTATTATAGATAAATATATCTTCTTCCTTTTTAATAAAAATCTTTAATTCTTTTTTTGCATGAGTGGCTTCTAATATTTGAGCCCGATATTCTAAAGACTTCAGGTTCTTATCTGTTAAATCTTTTGCAAAGTATGGAACTTGGCCCTCAAGGAGATAGCTAGCTCGGTCCGATAAGTTTTTTAAATCTTCCATCTTGGTTTTTTTGAAAATAAACGCTGAAAATCCACCTACAAGAATAAAAATTAGTAAAATTGAAAAGCCATAGATATAATTTAATACTGATATAAAACTCTTTTTTTGCACTAATTGTCACCCAAAGAAGAGTAAACTATGTTTTCTATATCCCGAAGACTAATATCAAAATATTTTATAAATATTTTGTTTAATTCTGAGTTTTGATTATTCTTTTGTTCATTTATAAACTTAGAATATTCGGAACTTAAATATGAATCCTCTTTTTTGAAAGCCCAGCCAATTTTTTCATTTGCCGAGATCGGAAATCTAATTTTAATTTTATTACTATGTTTTTTCATTAAATAAAATGAGGGAACAGTGTCTGCCAACATAAAATCAATTTCTTTTGCCAGTAACATTTCGACTGTGTTTACTTTATTAAGTTCAATAATTTTTATGGGGTCTCCTTTTAGATCTGTTTCATTAATTTCAACCAGGGTTTGATAGTAGGTTGTTTCTTTTACAGCTGATGTTTTTCTACCAGAAAGGTCTGCTATTTTTTTATATTCCCTCGAGTCATCCGTTCGGCTTAGCACCATGGTCCTGCCAGGATAAAATGGCAGGATTTTAAATAGACCCTCTCTCCATGTGTTTTGAGTTAAAGCCACTGCTGCAAAATCGCAAACATTATCAGTAAAGATTTTAGGTTTATATGAATTTTTTGCATCCACTTTTCCTTTGGAATTTTGAAACAGCTCCTCCCATTCTATTTTTTTAGGTATTGGTTTTTTCTTGAGTTGCTCGATAAACAGCATAGCTACTTCGTAGTCTGGACCTATTTCATTTGTATTTAAGTTTTTTCCAAACCAATCAATATAACAAAACGATATCTGTTCTTTTTGTTGAATATTAATATGTATTTTTTGTTTCCCCAACAAAGGTCCTGGGGTTAGAATCAGTATGATCCATAATGTAAGCATTTTCATTGTGGGCATTTTATTAAATAAAAAATTTAACATATAAAATACTTTTTTTTCAAAATTCAAACTCCAACTTTTTAATAACTTATCGATCTTTTCGGATATTATGACAAAATCTGTAGGTTTGTAATTTAGAATAATCATTGGGCCTATTTCTGGTAATTTTAACTTCAATAGGTAACACGGCCCGCTAGTACGACGACCCATTGTAATACAGGGGCCGACAATTGTCGGAGGCGCACAAGGGTTAGACAAAAAGTTTGACTTTTTCTTAACAGAATTTGCAATAATTTCAGTACTGACCACCCAAATTTCATTGGAATTACAGGCGTGACCTCTTAGAACTTCATGAACTACGTTCTAAAGTCATAAATCATTTAGGATGGATAAATGTAATGAATTAAATTTAAAAAGGGAAATCTTTGCCCAATATTGATTTAATATAGGGTGGTTTTTCAATGCTGTTCATATCATATCCAGTTGCAAGAGAAATGTTTTTAAAACCTTTTTTATAAAGATTTTCTGCAACTTGGATTCCTGATTTTCCGTCTTTTAAATTCATATCAATATATAAAGATGATTCAAAATGAATTTCATCACAAGCATTTAAAAATAAATTTTCATCTGTAAAACAAATTATTTTTTTATTTTTTTCTTTGGCCATCAAATTCCAAGTCATATGAATTAATAAATCATCATCAATGAGTACGGCATCATATTTAATTTTTATATTTTGAATTTTTATAGGCACCAGGCTTGCTAATCCCTTTGGGATCAATCGCACACCTAGTTTTTTGCAACGGTTTTGTATCCATGACTCTTCAAATCGACTTGTAACTAGAATTGATTTTGCAGCTATGCCAAGTTCCTCTATCAAATCCAATCCTGTCTTTGGGCTATTCAAAAGCTCATAATCCATTAAAAATAGACATAGATCCTGTACTTTTTCTTTTTGAACCCACGAAATTATATCTGCCGCCGATGAGAAGTGAATTTCATGAAGGTCCTTTGATTTCGATGCAAATCGACCTGACCATAATCCATGAATACTGGAATCATCATCACAAATGATTATTTTTTGATTGGGTTCTAAATTTAATTCAGGGACAAACCAATCAGGACATTTTGTTTTTGGAATAATCAGTTGAATGGTTGTTCCATTTCCCTCAGTACTCTCTACTTGAAACTTTCCATTAAAAGATTCAACTGTTTTTTTTGCATGATAAATACCGAGTCCACTACCTGAATTTGGTGTGGTTTTTCCATAAGTGATCCCCTTTTCACCCAATCGTTCTAAAATTGATTTAGGGATTCCCTTTCCATTATCGACTATAGATATAACCACATTGTTTTCATTCGCATTTACAATAACTTCTACATTGCCAGAATTATTATCAAAAGCTTCGACTGAGTTATTTATTAGATTAGAAATCACTCGTTTAAGGTCTGCAGGATTTGCTTGTATAAATAGACCATAGGATTCCTGTAGATTTGCTTCGATATTCAACTTCGAATTTTCTCTATATTGAATTCGTTTTTCAGAAACCAGGCTATCAATCAAAGAAGAAACCAATATTGATTCTATTGATTGGCTCGCCTCTAAAGGATCAAGGTTTTGAATTGGATTCTCTAAGGATTGCTTTCCTTTTTCTAGTAGACTATTTGCGATATCATTAATTCTTCCAATAGCATTTCTGATCAAAACTCTTTTATTTTCAGGGATTTGATCTAAAGAAGGAACTACCATATTTAGGGCCGAAAGAGGCGATCGAATATCATGCGCCACTTGTTTAGCAATTTGCGAAAAAGCTTTCAGTTTTGCATTTTCTGCAGATTTAGCAGCTTCATTTCTCCATGCAGTTGAAATTTCCTTAAACCAAGATTGAATATTGTTTAGCTCATCCCCATTAACTTGACTTAAAGTAAAGCCGATTTGAGAAGATTCATTTTTTAAAATATTTAAAATTTGAGACAATGGTTTTAAGGATTGTAAGGCGACAAGATACAATACTATAAAAAGCATTAAAGATACTATTATTAGAAACAATAAAAGCTGAATAAACTGATTTCTTTTTTGATTTATTAAGGGCGATATATTTTTTTGTGTAATAAAAATACCAAGATTTGAATTTATATCCGACAAAACTCTTTCATTAATTGTGACGAATTCATAAGGTGATTCATTGTGGGACCACAAAATATTTCCTTCTAAATCTTGAAGTTCACCAGAAATGTGATTAAGGTTTGCCCAAGTAGTAAGGAAATTTCTTAATGAGAGAAGGTCACCAGAGAGGTAATGTTGATTAATAATACTAAAAATAACCCGACGCTCATTTTTTAAATTTTCTAACGCCTCATTTTTTATTACAGCCTGCTGAAACATAAAAATGGACACAGAGAGGATAAAAAGAAGTAAAAAAAATACAGTGGATGTTCTTAAAATTAGTCTTTTTAAAAGAATATTATTTTTCATAGATCTATCTTTTTTACGTGGCAATACCAATATTCAATTACTTTTCCTGTTGAGGGAGAGGTGTAAGCTTCACCATCACTTATTTCAATTATTTTAAACTTGGCAATATTCAATAGATCAAGAATTTGTTCTTTCGAATAAGATTTTCGAACTATGGTACTTCCATTTAATGGCATTTGGGTTTCATAAATATTATCGAAACTTTTCTCAAATGTTATACAGGCCTCACCCCCTAGTTTTAGTGTCCTTTGTATGTCTTTCAATAGAGCTCTGGGAGCCTCTATAAATTCAAAAAAGCCAAGTGCAAAGACTAAGTCAAATAAATTTGACTTAGGTTCTGGAAAACCTTGAGACAGGTCTAATTGTAAAAGGGAAGTGTATATATTTTTTGATCGGGCTACTTCTAACATGTTATTTGACAGATCAGTTCCAAAAAGAAGACATGGTTCAATCTTTTGTTCTTTTATAAGCTCGCCAACATTTCCGCTGGCGCAACCAAGATCAAGAATAATTGGATGTAGCAATTGATAAGGCTTCAATTTTTCTTTAACCCAATTGGGAATTTTATAGTGTTGTCCTTTTGAAATTGTATCATATTTTTCAGACAGTTGATTATATAAAGTGCCAAGTAGTTGAGAGTTCGTTGTCACTGCCTCTTTAGGTTTTGTCTTTTTAGCTACTATTTGGATTAAATCTGATTCAGGAGTAAACTTTTTTTCGTCAAATCCCCCTGTGAGTTCCTCTATTTGAAATCCGACTATTGACAATAGATTTTTCCAAGACTCCAAATCAGGATGAACTTGTTCTATAATGAATTTTTTATGAACACCAGGTAATCTAACTTCAAAGTGCACATTAAATTCAAAATCTTCTTTGCCTCCGGATTTTATAGTTTCAGCACTGACTGAATGCTCCCATTTCATCAACGAAGATCGCATTAATCCGTAGGCTCCAGTAATTTTAGAACTCGGATTGATTGCATTAAAATAAAGAACGCCTTCATCCTTTAGAACTCGAAAAGCTTCAGATAAAGTAAACAATATGGGAGTCATTTCAGCAATACCAGCAAACGGAATTAAGATCATTTCTATAGAATTTTTAGGAACATCTAAATTAAAACTGTGCGAATGTAATAAAGAAATATTTTGTAAATTAAGTTCAATTTTTTTGGAATCCAATAAAGCAATGTTAGTTGAACTAATTTCGTTTAGATAAATTTTTTGAATATTTGTATCGCGATATAAGGGTAAACATCTCCCCCCTCCCGCGCCCATTTCTAATATAAAGTTAGGTTTAAATCTCAACAAAAGTGATTCAATAAATTTAGAATCACCCGTAACTTTTCCAAATGTTTGGTTATAAACTTTCTCAAAATTCATTAGTTGTTTACCCCTGACACCTTGCTAAAGTCGATATTATGAAAACCAAGAGAACTAAAGCTCGGAATATACAAATTCTTTTTTCGATAGAGTTGTCCAGCTTGACTACCAAGAAAAACTACTGGGCATTCTGAACTTAAAATTTGAAATGCTTTATTGTATAGCTCCAGTTGTTTTGGTCTATCCTCTGAGGATTTTGCGTCAATAAGAATCTTGTCAAGTATTAGATTAGAGTATTTTGAAAAATTAAATTGCTGATTTGTTCCCAATAAGGGCGTCAGGATGGCGTCAGGGTGAACATAATCAGGAACAAAACCAACAAGTGCTATTTTAAAATTATTTATTTTCATGCTTTCTATGAATTCATGTGTATTCAATTTTTTAAAAGTCACTTTTAATCCATTCTTTTCAAGCACTTTAGCAATTTCAGTGTGTTTTTCTTCGTCAAAATATGCTGTTGAGTTTGTAAAAACTATTTCTATTGTTTTGTTTTTAAAGTTTTTTAAATCATTTTTAGTATTTGTATCGATGGGTCTTTTTATTGACCAGCTCAGAGGTAGTCCAATGTTAACTGGAGTAAAGTTGTAAGCGGATTGACCAAATACTAATGTAGCCTCTTGAGCAAAAGCACACCTACTTTGTGGGTCCATAAATTGTGGATCCAGTGTATTAAAAATTAATATTACTGATTGTAAATATGGAAAGTTTTCTTTAAGTAGATCCTTATTTTTTGTCTCTCTTGTGAGATTTATATCTTCGTCAGTGGGTTTATTTGAAGTAAAAAGCAAACGAGAAGGTCCTTCAAATTTAGCTTTATAAATGGAATTTCGCTCTAAATAAACGCCCTCTTTTTTCATGTATTTGAATTTATATGGACCAGACCCAATAATAATTTTAGATGCTTTCTTGTATATTGAAAAATAGGGTCCAGTTAAAATTTTTATAAAATAAGGTGTTGGGTGTTCAAATTCAAATACTACTTTTGAATTTCCTGTATGGTAGATACCCTTTACTTTCATTAGTTTGTTATTTTTAATAAATTCACTAAAACCTATGATATTTCCAAAAGCCCATCTTGAATCCTCGCCCAAATCACGAATAGAATTTGTTAAAGAAGAGACAACATGCTCTGCCCCCAAGGGTGACCCATCAGAAAAGAATTTCTCATC